>JAFGSO010000372.1 GCA_016934605.1 Calditrichota bacterium
CAGGGAGGGCTTTATCCGGCTGGTAAAATTGAAACTTCAACCACAAATTTCAGCCTTCGTATTGTCAGCGAATATAACAACATTGAAAATATTCGTAATGCCGTCATCAAATACCAGAAAAATACAGCTGTTCTGGTAAAGGACATTGCCGAAGTTGAAGATGGATTTAAGGAAATAACCGGTGATGTTCGGGCGGACTATCATCAGGGTGTATTCATCAGGCTCTTTAAACAATCAGATGCCAATACGGTTCAGGCCTGTCGCAATGTTTCAGAAGCACTTCCTGAAATTCAAAATATTTTGCCTGAGGATGCCGAACTGAAGATCGTTTACGATCAGTCAGAATTTATTCTCCGGTCAGTCACTAACCTTGGAAATACGGCAGTTCTGGCATTTATTTTGGCCTTCCTTGTGATGTATTTCTTTCTACGAAATATCAGGGGCAGCATCATTATGGGTCTGGCTATTCCAGTCTCTGTGATATCAACTTTCGCAGTAATGATGCTTGGGAACCTCACACTCAATATAGTATCCATGGCGGGTTTGGCACTGGCCATTGGAATGTTGGTAGATAACTCTATTGTAGTTTTGGAAAATATTTATCGTTTCCGCGAGGAGGGTTCCTCCCGAGTGGATGCTGCCAGTCGTGGAGCTTCAGAAGTGGGAATGGCAATAACTGCATCTACATTAACAACAATTGGTGTTTTCTTTCCGGTTCTGTTTGTTCCGGGTATCGCCGGCGAATTATTCAATGATATGGTAATTACCATAACGGTCAGTCTGTTCGCATCGCTGGTAATTGCTCTCACCCTGGTTCCGATGATCTCATCCCGAATCCTGAAGTCAGAGAAAGAACTCAAGAAATCATTTTTTCAGGGATTTAAAGACAGTCTGGGACATTTTTTTGAAAAACTTACTCAAAAATACTCAAAATTATTACACTGGTCACTTCGTCATAAAATCATAATATTAGGATCCACTTTTATTGCTCTGGTCCTTTCCATAGCACTCATCTATGTTATCGGAGGAGAATTTCTTCCCAGATCCGATCAAGGATTCATCGCTATTGATATTTCCCGGGAAAAGGGAACACCCCTCAACCAAACCCGTCTCACAGTGCTGGAAATTGAAAAAATCGTCAAGCAGGAAGTGCCCGAAGCAACCGATGTTTTCGTTATTTTTGGTTCCGGGGAAGGTATCGCCGCTCTTTTCGGGGGATCTGGCAGCGAAGTTATCAATTTCAGAATCCGGTTGACTCCAATGGAGGATCGAAGCCGAAGCCAGTTTGAGATCGAAGATGAACTGCGGAAAAAACTGGACAAGATACCCGGAATTACTTATCAGTTTGCTCAGTCTGCCTCATTCATGAATCAAAGAGCAATCCAGGTGAAAATTTTTGGGTACAACATTGATCAGTCATTGGAAATTGCAGAGCAGATGAAGACAGCAATGAGTAAAGTACCGGGATTAGTCGATATCGATATCAATCTCGAGCAGGAGGGACAGGAATTACGTATAAAACCTGACCGACAGAGAATGAACGATCTAAAATTGAATCCTCTTCAGGTAGCTGATATTATCTCTACATCTATTCAGGGCAGAGTAGCGGCTCGGTATCGTGAAGTCGGTGATGAATATGACGTTTCAGTACGTCTTGAAAAAAAATATCGAAATGACAAAGAATCGTTAAAAAACTTGATGATACCCACCATTAGTGGTAAAATGATTCCACTTGAGCAGATAGCTGAAATCGATCAGACCGAGGCGCCATCACGGATATACCGTGAAAATCAGCAGAGATATGTCGCAGTATCTTGTGATCTTTCTGATGAAATAGACCTTTCCTCCGCCGTAGACCGAATAGAAAACATCATCAGCGAAACCTCAATTCCTGCGGATTTTCAGGTGGTAATCGGAGGGTCGGCAGAAGATCAGCAGGAATCATTCTTTTATCTTGGACTGGCCTTCATTGCCGCTATTATTCTTGTTTATATGATCATGGCCTCTCAGTTCGAAAGCCTGGTTGATCCATTTATCATCATGTTTACGGTTCCACTCAGTATCATTGGCGTGTTTTTTGTTCTTTTCATCACAGGTACTACCTTGAGTGTCATGGCACTTGTTGGTATAGTAATGCTCGCAGGTATTGTGGTGAATAATGGCATTGTACTGGTAGATTATATCAATCAGCTCCACCGAGAAGGTTATGATTTATATGATGCAGCAGAGCGCGGGGGACAAATACGTTTCAGACCGGTGCTGATGACTGCCATGACTACTATACTGGGAATGGTACCACTGGCCTTCGAGCTTGGATCCGGATCCGAGAACTGGTCACCACTGGCACGGGCGGTAATCGGTGGATTAACCACAAGTACTTTTCTGACTCTGATTATTATACCAGTCGTTTACGTGATTTTCGAAAGAATGGGTGAAAGAGTTAAGGCATATATGGATCGAAGAATATAAGATTCAATCCTGAAGGTATTTTCAAGAAAATCTAATCCGGACGGGAAAAATGGGTAAGCGAGAGATAGGGTATTCCGATCTGATATCAACATTCATCTTTTCGAACCATTTTAACAGATGACATATACACAAATTTTATATCAGTAAAGAAGATCGATAGACCTGTTCTTCAGACCCCAGCATAAATAATCGTGTGCATTCTGGCTATTTGGGGCTGTATTAAAAGTCAAAATATTTGTATAAATATAAATATCGCTTTTCAGAATGCCCTTATTAACCCACCCCCAACCCCCTTTTTTTTCGAAGAAAGGGGGCGAAGGGGGAGATTTTTTTCGAATTCCGAATATTCGTAATATTGTATATTATTTCGTATTATTTGACTTTTGATACAGTCCCCAGGGCAACTAATCCAAACTCCTTTCTCCTTCCTGACAGACCCCAAAAACTATTATCTAGCCTGAATACTTCATGAACTCCATGATAACAGGGTACAAGATCAGATATATAAATGGCTTAAAGAATTTTTCATGTGAGAAAACTTTACTATGATCTGGTCACATCCCGTCAATAGCATGCATTATTATATATGTCCGCTTCATTTTTTTCTTGAAATTGAGTCTTTCTCTGTGTCCTCAGTGTGCTCAGTGGCAATTCATTAGCCACGGAGGGCACAGAGAGAAAGACCATTGTATTGTCTAATGATGGTAAAGTTTGTGAATTAACCAGGCTAGAAACTTCTGAAAAATGTATTTGTCAGTGCAAAATTGTATAAAATGTCATCCCGGACTCAATTTGCCTGTCCGGTTCAGACCTGTCAGGATGCACCAGCCAGACTGACGTGGAATTCATTTTTTTTGATTAAGAGCTGATATTATAGGTCTTACATCCGTAATACTTCATTTTTAAATTCCGAGAATTGTAGTTTTCTGCCAGAGAAAATTTACTTTCATGTATTTTTCAAAAGTTTCTTTCTACAATAATTTTCTGCACAGTTTTTTTCTTGACAAAATCCATTTTATTTCGTAAAGTTATCTCAATAATCAAAATATTATGAGGATAATTAGTTGACTTTCCCAGAGATTGGAGAGGAATAGAGTATCCCTTTCTTCTGGAGGTTGAAATATTAAGATATGGTTTGGTTTACAATTTTCTTCTTTGACTGAAACACTAAATTGCCGCCTGCCGCCGGGTGGTTCTTATGATACAACAATAAAAGGGAGGTGTTCTATGGTAAAATATGGTGCAACCTGCATGGTGGTGATGCTTTTACTGACAACTTTGTTTTCACAGAACCTGGAACAGCAGAAAAAATCTAAAGAAAAAATTTATTCTGTTGAAAAAAAGAAAAAAGTCAAATTTGTTATACCACAGGGGTGGAAAGATAAAGTTGAAAAGAAAAGCGGATTTTCTCCTTACACAGTTTCTCTTGTCGATCCCAAAGATAAAAGTTCAAAACTGCTGGTATCAATGATTCCGCTGGACGAGCAGCCGGCCGATTTCAAGAATCAGGAGAATATAAGAAAATCTTTGGAGATTAAGGGAGAACAACTGCTAAGCTCATCGGTTCAGGATTCGCTGGTGATTGTGGAATTCAGCGGAATAAATTCTCCCGGGTATTATTATTTTTTAACTGACAGAGCCCCAAAGCCCGGTGAATATAAACACATCTATCAGGGTTCAATCGGCGTTGGTGAGATACTGGTAACTTTTACGCTGCTTACAAACAATAAAGATTCTGAATTTATCGATCAGGCTTTTGATCTGATCATCAAAATAGAGTTTATAAAACCCGGTTAGTCAAAGTGTGAGGGAATAACTCAATAATCCGGTGGCAGGCGGTAATTAATACCCTCAATATGAAATAAATGATCCGTTATTACTCATTTAATATCCATAGTCGTTGCTGTCCAAGATAAATAAGTATCATCATAAAAGTGAAGCAGAATAAATCTTATTCATCAAGTTTTGATGTTTGATAAACCAGGTTTGATTTTTTTTCAAAAATGCTGTCCAAAACATTTCAAAAAACCCTTTTTCTGCAAGGGTGATGCAATGCCACTTTGATAGCAGGGATAGATAATTTTACCCGATGTTAG
>JAFGSO010000052.1 GCA_016934605.1 Calditrichota bacterium
CCAGCCAGATAACCTGCAAGAAGCGTATTCCATCCCGGGAAAAACAGCATGGGACGGGCAATAAAAAAATAATCCAGTTTCCTCAGGAACGTCTCTTTACTCACGCTCAACCCTGATATGATTTGAATATATCCACGCCCGCTTGTCCCGGAATACTTCAACCCGGTAGACTCCGGTATCCGCACAGGGAAATTCTATATTTTTACCGAATTTTTCTGCAACCAATTCCCCGTTTAAAATTAAGCGGACTTGCGCTTCGGCAGGTACATTAACAAGAAAACGAGTGCTGACATCGAGTACCAGTTTTTCTCCTATTATCGCTCTCCCTATTCTGTTCTTCGCCAGGAAACGAAACCCGGAAGCATCACCATTAAAATAGTTGGAAATGAATACCCGGCAATCCAGGATGGCATCATAAATAATTTTCTTCGCCTCTTCAATATCCATCCCGGGACTTAACTTTTTCTCAAGCAGAAGATGGGTACGAACGGTCTGAAACTGCACCTTGTATGGAAAAATTGTTACACCAATCAGACCTCCAAACATTTTATGCCGATGAGCATGAGCATCGACACCTCCGATGCCCACCACCTTCCTCTTCTGGTTCACCCGGTCCCAGCGCTGTAGTGTTCTCTCCACCGGCGCCTCGGTGGATCTTCGTGGATTCACAAATCTCCATAATTTATTCCACGGAGTCAGTCCTTCCATCCATTCTGACATCTGGTTCCATATTTCAATTCCCTGATAATCGGGACTTTCCCATTCTGTCCACGGATAAGGAGGATGTTCAACCATGGCATGCCGGACTTCATCCGGGTGGGCAATGATACCAAATCCACCTTTTTTCTTTACACGCTTCACGTATTCAAAGGCAGGAATATTCTTTGCAATCTCTTCAGTCAGTCCAAATGCCAGGTAATGATTCAGATCATTAACATCATTTATTTCATATCCGATTATCGCCAGCACACGTCCATACCATTTTTCTTCTCCGTTGGCAAGCGCTCTGAGATTATTATGATCGGTTACCATAATATAATCCAAACCCACATCATTCGCAGCAGAGGCCATCTTCGAAATGGTACCGGTACCATCTGAATAGATGGAATGCATATGAATACATCCCACTACTTCATAATATGGCGCGTTTGACTTCTTCATAAATTTATCCGACCCGGGTAAATTGGGGAAACATGTTAAAATGTAAGAACGGTAAATACAATCGATTTTTAAAGAAAACAGTTTTACTCTGAAGAGTCGAAAATTATCCGCTGAAAGCTCTATAAAAAAAAATGACCGGCGGACTCAGGAAAAACTTTATATACAGGCTCTGCAATATCTCGGTCATAATTTATCTATTCCTAAATAGCTTGCATAGATAGATTACTTTTTGTATATTTTGCGCCGTATGAGTGGGTTGACAAAACCCACTTTTTTATTTTTAGAACTTTTTAAAATATTGGAGGAACTTTTCAGGTATCAGATGCCAAAAGATATAGAGGAAATCAGAAAAATATTACAGCCGGTTTTCGACCGGTCAAATGTGTATCTGGTCGATCTGGAATTGAGAGGTCATATCAACAGCCAGGTTTTATCAGTTTATGTGGATACCGATACCGGCATCACCATGGACCAGATTGCTGAAATCTCCAGGGAAATTGAAGGAATTCTCGATCTGGAGGACGCAATAGCAGGCAGATACCGGCTCGACGTTTCCTCGCCCGGAATCGACAAGCCCCTCACTGAAAAGTGGCAGTTCGCAAAGAATATAGGACGTGATTTCCGGATAACATATACGGAAGGAGACAGGACCACTGAAAAAAGTGGAACTCTGCATCGGGTGGATGAAGATCGTCTTTACTTCATCCGGAAGAACGAGGAATTTTCTGTCACCTTTTCCCAGCTGCTAAAAGCGATTGTTACGGTAAAATTGTAAATAAATTTTGGAGGATAAAATAAAACATGCGTAGTGACATTGTTGAAGCGGTAAATCTGATAGCCCGCGAAAAACGGATAGACAAGGACGAGCTGCGAGATATACTAGAAGATATCTTTCTGACACTCATTAAGCGGAAATATGGAGATTCTGACCATTTTGATGTAATCGTCAATATGGACCGGGGTGATGTGGAAATTTTCGTGGAAAAGGAAGTGGCAGAAGAAGTGGAAGATCCCATCCTTCAGATATCACTGAAAGATGCCAAAAAGACAGATCCGGAAATCGAATTGGGAGAAACCTTTGTGGAAGTTGTTCAACCGGACCAGTTTGGGCGGCGGCTGATTAATATTGCCAAGCAAACCCTGCTGCAGAGAATAAGGGAATATGAAAAAAGAAAGATTTACGATGAATATAGCAGCCGGGTGGGAGAAATTATCATCGGGGATGTGCATCAGGTTACCCGCAACGGATTTTTTCTGCTGGTGGATCGAACCGAGATGTTTATGCCCCGCTCAGAATCGATTCCAAGAGAAGAACTGCGCAGGGGAGACAGTGTTCGTGCGTTAATCAAGAAAGTGATTGAGCCTGATAATAATGATCTGGTAGAAACTGATGAGGACAATTTCAGAAAACGGAAAAATCGCAGTACACCTGATATTATTGTTTCGCGTGCTGATAATCAGTTTCTCATTAGATTGTTTGAAATTGAAGTACCGGAAATCTTTGACGGGATAGTGGAAATAAAGAAAATAGCCCGCAAACCCGGAGAACGGGCAAAAATTTCAGTTGAATCCATGGACAAGCGGATCGATCCGGTTGGCGCATGTGTGGGAATGCGGGGTGTTCGTATTCAATCGGTGGTACGGGAACTGAATGGCGAGAAGATCGATGTTATCGCTCATTCCAATGAACCGGAAATTTTTATTCAGCGGGCATTAACTCCCGCCAAGGCGATCCGGATAATCCTGAATGAAGAAGAAAATCTGGCAGTTGGAATTATTCCCGACAAAGATATGGGACTCGCCCTGGGGCGTGGCGAAACCAACAAGGAACTTGCCCAGAAGATGACAGGATGGAATATTGAACTGATTAAGGAATCAGAATACTACCAGAAATCGATGGAAGATGAAATTGACGTCAGCGAAATTCCGGGGATAACCCCCGCAATCCAGAAAAAACTGAAGGATGCCAACATAAATACCGCCGAGGAACTGAAATCGCTCGGACTTCAGGGTCTGATAGAAATTCCCGGAATCGGGCAGAAAACGGCTCAAAAAATATTGCAATTATTGAATATTTAATCTATGTATGGAAAGGAGATCCACACAGTAAATCTGGATATTAAGACCGAAACACTCGTCGGTTTTGCACTGAAAGCGGGTCAGGTGGTCAGAGGATTCGATGCCGTTAGACATGCGGCAGAACGAAACTCACTTTCTCTGATCCTAATAAAAGAAGAAATTTCAGAAAATTCTGAACAAAAATTGAAAAGAACTTTAAAAAACATGAATATTCCAATATGTAAGATTAAAAAAAATCGGGATTGGAAATTAACATGGGGGATTGAAACCCATAAAATTCTGGGTATTCTGAAAGGGAATCTGGGAAGTTCTATTGTAAAAAATATTAATGCAGGAGTTTAGATGGCTGCAGAAAAAACAAGACGTAAATTATTCAGAGTCGCGAAAGAACTGAATCTTTCTCATCAAACTATTATAGAGTTTTTGGAGAAGAAGGGTTACGCAGTTTCCGGCCTAAATACACCCATTACCGATGACATTTATGAAGAAATTCTGAAACGATTCGCTCAGGAAAAGGTGAAAGCCGAAAAAATTGCCCGTCGCCGTAAGGAAACTATCAAGGAAGAGGAAGCGGTGCAGGAAAAACCGGCTGAAGTAACAACGGAAACACCTGCAGAAGCCGTCGGGGAAGAGGAGACGGTTGCCGAGAAATCACCTGCAGATGAAATTGAAGCTGAAAAAACTGAAGAAGTCTCCGAAGAACCTGAAGCTGAAGAGATACAGGCTGAAGAAAAACCGGTTTCAGAGGAACCGGCTGAAATCGAGGCCGAAACCGCTGAAGAAACGGAAGAAGAACCCGCCGAGGCAGTTGCGGAACAGCAGGAGGAAGAATCCGAAGAAGAAACCAAACCGGCTATCGGGGATATCATTGACCATCCGGTTGCCAAACAGTTCCTCCAGCAGGAAGAAGAAAAAAAGAAGAAAAAGTCTGAGAAGAAAAAGGAAATGCTTCAGAAAATCAAGGAAGATGGGAAAACTGAGACGAGGAAGAAGAAGGATAAAAAAGGAAAAGAAAAAGAAGAAGAAGTTGTGCCGAAAAGAGTTCGGGCCATAGAACATGAAGAGGCAGAACTGGAAGAACTCGTTTCGGATGAAAAACTTGAAGAAGAAGACAAGGGCAGGAAGAAAAAAGAGAAGAAGAAAAAACAGTTTGAAGAAGAACTTTCAGATAAAGAAAGAAGACGCCGCAAAGCACTTGAGATGATCCGAAAGGAAGGAAGAAAAACGAAAATTCCAAAGACTTTGGTGGAACTTGAAGAAGGCGAAGAGACGGTCGATAAGGACGAGCGGAAACGGCGAACCCGGAAGAAAAAAGAAGTTGACCAGCAGGAAGTGGATGAAACCCTGAAAAAGACCCTCGCCAGTATGCAGGATACCGGAATTGGCAAGAAAAGAAAGAAAAAAGTAAAGAGCAGCGGCGAAGAAGAAGTGGAAGAACAAAATGTTGTTACTGTAACTGAATTTATGACAGTACAGGACTTAGCCAATAGCATGGAAGTACCGGCCAGTGATATTATCCGCAAATGTCTGGACCTGGGACAGATGGTAACGGTGAACCAGCGGCTGGATATGGAAATGATCCGTCTTCTGGCGGAAGATTATGGATTCAGAATCGAAGAAGAAGAAGAATTCGCCTCCTCATTTCTGGAAGAAACACTGGAAGAAAAAGGAAACCCGAAAGATTTTAAACCAAAGCATCCGGTAGTCACTGTTATGGGTCATGTAGACCACGGGAAAACATCTTTACTGGATTATATCCGCCATGCAAATGTGGTGGCGGGTGAATCGGGTGGAATTACCCAGCACATCGGTGCATACGTAGTGGAAATGGAAGACGGGCGAAAGATTACTTTCCTGGATACTCCCGGACATGAAGCATTTACCGCCATGCGTTCCCGCGGAGCTCAGGTTACCGATATCGTGGTTCTGGTTGTGGCTGCCGACGATCGGGTTATGCCTCAGACCGAGGAAGCCATAGACCATGCCAGGGCGGCCGGTGTTCCTATTATCATTGCTATTAATAAAATAGATAAACCAAATGCGAATCCCCAGGCAATCCGCAAACAACTGGCAGACCGGAATATACTGGTGGAAGACTGGGGCGGAAAATTCCAGGTGACCGAAGTATCGGCAAAAACAGGAGAGGGAATCGATGAACTGCTGGAAAAGATACAGCTTGAAGCCGAAATCCTGGAATTGAAAGCAAATCCCAAGAAAAGGGCTACCGGTGTGGTGGTAGAATCGCGATTGGATAAAGGCAAAGGACCCGTAGCCACCGTCCTGGTACAGCATGGTGTATTGACTGTGGGCCAGGACTTTCTGGTGGGACAATATTACGGTCGTGTCCGGGCATTGTTAAATGAAAGGAATCAGGTTGTGGAAGAAGCCGGTCCGGGTTATCCCGTTCAGATCCTGGGTATTGACGGAGTGCCGGAAGCCGGAGATAAATTAATTGTAATGCACGACGAAAAACAGGTCCGTGAAATTGCCCAGAGACGACAGCAATTGAAACGGGAACAGGATTTCCGGCAAATCAGGTTGCTGACCCTCGATGAAATTTCTCGCCAGATTCAGGAAGGCTCGGTAAAAGAACTGAATATTATCGTAAAAGCAGACGTTGACGGATCGGCTCAGGCACTTTCCGATTCCTTACAGAAATTAAGCAACCGGGATGTGGCGGTGAAAGTGGTACGAAGGGCAGTGGGACCGATTACTGAATCCGATATCATGCTTGCTGCAGCATCTCATGCCATCATCATCGGTTTCCATGTAAGACCACAGATAAAAGCCAAGGAACTGGCTGAAGAGGAAAAAGTGGATATTCGCCTGTATAAAGTCATTTATAATGCCATAGATGATATTCATAAAGCTCTGGAAGGGCTTTTGGAACCTGAAGAAAAAGAACAGATTCTGGGGACTCTGGAAGTGCGGGAAGTATTCAAGGTTTCCCGCCTCGGAACCGTCGCAGGGTGCTATGTGCTGGACGGTAAGATTAACCGGAACTCCCTCATCCGATTGATCCGTAACGATGTCGAAATTTATGAAGGCCGTCTGTCGTCACTGAAAAGGTTCAAGGAGGATGTCCGTGAGGTAAGCTCAGGTTATGAATGCGGACTGATGATAGAAAACTATAATGACCTCAAAGTCGGTGATATGATTGAGGCCTTTGAAATGGTTCAGGAAAAAAGAACATTACAGACCTGATTTGGAGATCTTTACCTGGAATTTATGCAGCTTATTGTGGGTTTGCTGACTATCGATCTTTTTATTCCTACCAGCTCATCACTGAAAGAGAAACGGCTGGTTATCAAGAGCATTAAAGATAAAATCCACCATAAATTTAATGTCTCCATAGCGGAAGTGGATTTTCAGGACAAGTGGCAGCGTGCACAGCTGGCGGTGGTCCAGGTTGGTAACGATTATGCTTTTATCGAAAAAAATATGAACACAATCTTTAACATGATTGAATCGGTGTTTACCGTTGAGATCGTAAAACACAGTTTTGAATTTTTATAAAATGAAAACAGAAAGCATCAGACAGAGAAAGATCGCTGACGAAATCAAAAAAAAAGTCAGCCAGATAATCGACCGGAAGCTGAAAGATCCACGCAAGGGATTTATCACCATTACGAATGTAAAAATATCCGGAGATATGCGGATTGCCAGTATTTATTATAGCTCTCTGGGTGATGAAGAACAGCGGAAAGATTCAAAAAAAGCATTGGAAAGTGCTCAAAATTTTATCAGAAGTGAACTGGCACCTTATCTGAAAATGCGATTTGTGCCTGAACTCAGATTTTTTTATGATGACACCCTGGATTATTCTCAGCATATAGAGGATTTAATCAGACAGATTCATTCGGATGAAGATAAAAATAAAAATGAAAGATAATTCCGGCTGAATTCCTCTTTTTTCCCTTAATCAACGACCAGAATTTTATACCTGATTGGAAAATTGGACAAAGATATTAATTACTCAAAAATTCTCAAGATCGACGGTGGTTTTATCTTCAATATCAATAAACCGAAAAGCTGGTCCTCCTTCGATGTCGTTCGTAAGATCCGAAAAATCACCTCGATTAAAAAAGTAGGACATGCCGGAACACTGGATCCCTTCGCAACTGGAGTATTGATTATTCTTGCCGGACGGGCAACAAAATTATCTGATAAACTAATGAATCTACCCAAAGAATATGAAGCTGAAATACTGCTTGGAAAAACCACAGATACTCTGGACGACACGGGGACTATATGCGGTACTGAACCCGTACCGGATCTCAATAGTCAGCGGATAATCCAGACATTGGAATCTTTCAGGGGAATTATCCGTCAGCGGATTCCGGAATATTCAGCGGCGAAAATTGAAGGAAGAAGATCCTATAAACTTGCCCGTAAGGGGCTGGAAGTTCCGGAACGGTACAAAACTGTTCATATTTATGAAATCAAATTAAATGATTTTCATGAAAATATTCTGAATATTACTGTATCATGCGGAAGAGGAACATATATCCGGTCTCTGGGGTTAGATATTGCCCGGAAATTAGGTACTACCGGATACCTCACGGCTCTGCAGCGGACCCGAATTGGTGATTATAAAATAAAACAGGCCTTGACACCCGAAGAATTTGAAAATGAGTGGATAACTAAAACAGGAAATGAAGATATTTTATTCAGTGGATGAAATAGATCCCGGACAGGATACCGTTCTCACTGTTGGCTCATTCGATGGAGTCCATCGGGGACATCAGCGTATTCTGGAAGAACTGGAAAAACAGTCACGTGAATGCGAGTGCACAGATGCACTCATTACATTCCATCCACATCCCAAAGAAGTTTTGGGAAAAACAGAAGGAAAACCCATCGAACTTTTAACACCGCTGGATGATAAACTGGAAATTCTGGAAAAATTGGGTCTGTCTATGGTGATAATAATCCCTTTCACTCCGGAATTTTCTAAAACCAGGTATCAGGACTTTGTGAAAAATATTCTGATTGATCGGGCCAGGATGAAAAAAATTGTAATCGGTTATGACCATTCATTCGGACGAAACCGGGAAGGACATGCACAAGAGCTGGAGCAAATGGGAAACAAATATGGATTCTCTGTAACTGTAATTCAGCCATTTCATATCGGGAATGAAATAGTGGGAAGTAGAAAAATTCGTAAGTTTCTGAAGGAAGGAAATGTAGTCGAAGCAGCAGAACTTCTTGGAAGGCGGTATTCATTATCCGGACATGTTGTTAAAGGAAACAATCGGGGGAAAATTCTGGGATTTCCCACTGCAAATATTCAGCCCGCTTATACTTCCAAACTGATCCCGGCCAGGGGGGTATATGCTGTGGACGTTCTGCTTGACGGAAAGCGATACGCGGGAATGATGAATATTGGAAACCGTCCTACATTTAATTTTGATCCCTTGACTTTAGAAGTACATATATTTAATTTTTCTGGTTTGATATATGATTCAAACCTGAGAATTGAGTTTAAACAATTCATCCGGAAGGAAAGAAAGTTTTCCGAACCGGAAGACTTAAAACAACAGATGATAAAAGATAAAGAAATCTGCATAAAAATTTAATGTAACGGAGGAAAAAAATGTCCCTGACGAAAGAAGAGAAAAATGAAATCATAAAAAAATTTGGAGGGGATGCCAAAAATTCTGGTAAAACAGAGGTTCAGGTTGCCTTGCTGACTAAAAGGATTGCCGACCTGACTGAACATCTGAAGACCAACAGCAAAGATCATCATTCCCGCCGCGGTCTGTTAAAACTGGTGGGGCAGCGCCGGAGACTGTTGAATTATCTGCTGAAAAAAGACATTGAGAGATATCGGGCACTAATCAGTGAACTCGGTTTACGAAGATAACAATCTAAAGGAGTTGGAACTATTATGATAATCAGAAAAGAAAAAGAAATCGGCGGCAGAACACTGAGTATAGAAACCGGCCGTCTGGCCAAACAGGCTAGTGGATCTGCATTAATGCGTTACGGCGATACCATGGTGCTGGTAACAGCTACCGCCAGTAAAGAAGCCAGGGAAGATATTGATTTCTTCCCGCTGTCCGTGGAATTCCAGGAAAAAACCTATTCAGCCGGCAAAATTCCAGGTGGTTTTTTCAAAAGAGAAGGACGTCCTACAGAAAAAGAAATACTCAGTGCCCGCCTGATAGACCGACCATTGCGCCCCCTCTTTCCGGAAGGATATCAGAATGATACCCAGATAGCTGCATTTGTCATCAGCAGCGACCAGGAAAATAATGGAGATATTCTGGGTGCCATCGGAGCATCTGTTGCACTCTCCATATCAGACATTCCTTTCGGAGGCCCCATCGCCTCGGTAAGGGTTGGCAGAATAAACGGTCAGTTTGTTATTAATCCGACATATTCCCAGTTAGAAGAAAGTGATATCGATCTGATAATTGCGGGAACCAGCGATTCAATCCTGATGGTGGAAGGAGAATCCCGGGAAATTTCTGAAAGTGATATGATCCAGGCACTTTCCTTCGGACACCCGTATATTCAGCAGATTATTGAACTGGAGAATGAAATCATCAGTGAATTTACCATCGAAAAAATGCCCCTCACTGAATCGGAGTTGCCAGCAGATCTGGTAGAAAAAACAGATAATTATGCCCGGAGCAAAATACAGGAAGCAATACAGATTGCCGATAAAAAATCCCGGCATAACCGGCTGGATGAGATACGTCAGGAGGTTTTTGACAACCTGACAGAGGAAGGAAATGAAGAGAATATTAAAATATTTAAAAATATTCTCTATCAGATCGAAAAAGAAGAAGTGCGTTCCATGATCATAAAGGAGCAGAAAAGGTTGGATGGACGTGGCCTGGATGATATACGTGATATCGGTTGTGAAATTGGAATTCTACCCCGTGCCCACGGTTCCGCCCTGTTTACACGGGGACAGACACAGAGCCTGGGCGTCACAACTCTGGGCACCAAAATGGATGAACAGATTGTTGATGCTCTTGAGGGAGAAAGTAAAAAAAGTTACATGCTTCATTATAACTTCCCGCCATTCAGTGTCGGAGAAGTAAGGCCATTCAGGGGACCCGGGAGACGTGAGATTGGCCATGGAAACCTGGCCGAACGTTCTCTTAAGCCGGTGTTACCATCTGAGGATGATTTTCCCTATACTATCCGAATTGTTTCCGATATTCTGGAATCAAATGGGTCTTCTTCAATGGCAACTGTCTGTTCAGGCTCTCTAAGCCTGATGGATGCCGGTATTCCGGTAAAAACCCATGTGGCCGGCATCGCCATGGGTCTAATAAAAGAAGATGAAGAAATCCGTATATTGACGGATATTCTGGGTGATGAAGACCACCTTGGTGATATGGATTTCAAGGTTGCCGGAACCAGAGAAGGCATCACTGCATTCCAGATGGACATTAAGATTTCCGGCCTCAGCTTCGATATCATGGAAGAGGCACTTCAGAAGGCAAAAATTGCCCGGATGAAAATTCTGGATCTTATGGAAAAAGCCATCGAAAAACCGAAGGCAGACCTTTCGCCATACGCACCCAGAATTCTGACCCTCACTATACCTTCAGACCGTATCGGAGAAGTTATTGGTCCATCAGGCAAAATTATCCGGGGAATTATTGAAGAAACCGGAGTGAAAATTGACATCGATGATGATGGTTTTACCGTAATTGCCTCCCCGGATGTGGAAATGGCGCTTCTGGCCAAATCGAAAATTGAAATGATCATTCAGGATCCGGAAGTGGGCAAGGAATATGAAGCGACCATCAAAAGGATAATGAATTTTGGTGCATTTGCGGAATTCCTGCCCGGAAAGGAAGGCCTTATCCATATTTCAGAACTGGACAACCATCGGGTAAAAACAGTAAATGATGTGGTAAAAATCGGTGATAAAGTCCATGTGATCCTGAAAGAGATCGATCGGGAAGGCCGATTTAATCTGAGCAGGAAGGAATATCTTCGCCGGCAGCAAGAAAATGGAGAAATAAAAGAATAGTATATCTGCAGACTGAGGAAAACCGGCAGATCATCCGGATAAGCACCATTCCGGATTCTTCCGGTTTTTTTTACTGATTCGGGACCAGAAAATACATACTTTCAAAAAAAGAGATTACCAGTAGTAAAAAATGGTTTATTCACAGTACAAAAAGACGATATTGTCAAATGGCCTCACCGTGGTCAGTGAAAAGATACCCTATGTAAGGTCAGTATCAATAGGTGCCTGGATTAAATCGGGTACACGACAGGAAGAGCACAGCGATAACGGTATTGCTCATTTTCTGGAACACATGATTTTCAAGGGAACCGAGCGGCGTTCTGCCCGCGAAATCGCCAGAAGTCTTGAATCGGTAGGCGGATATCTCAATGCATTCACCTCAAAAGAACAGACCTGCTATTATGCAGAGATACTGGACACTCAGCTATCCAGAGCTATCGATGTACTATCCGATATGCTCTGCCATTCCGTTTTTTCTCCCAGAGAGATGGAAAAGGAACGGGAAGTTATTCTGGATGAAATCGACAGCCTGGAAGATACTCCTGACGATCTTGTACAGGATGTATTTGTTGAAAAACTTTATCCGGAAAACAGCCTGGGATTTTCCATACTGGGAACCAGAGAAAGTGTAGGAGGAATTTCACGGGAACAATTAATTGATTTTTACCGCAGGCATTATACCATGCAAAATATGGTGATCGCTGCCGCCGGAAATCTGGATCACCAACAACTGATAGACATGTGCCAGCGGAAATTTCAGCTCCCGGATGGAAATGGCATGCTAATCAAGAACCCGCCCGCAAGGATTGGACACGGCGAATATATCATAAAGCGCAGCGTTAACCAGACTCACATCTGTTTCGGTACATCGGCATTACCTTATAAACATCAGCAAAAGTATGAATTATTGCTTCTCAACACCGTCCTGGGGGTGGGAATGGGATCACGTTTGTTCCAAAACATCAGGGAAAGATATGGGGTAGCATACTCCATATATTCTTTCGTTGATTTTTACAGCGATAATGGACTCCTGGCAATTTATCTCGGCACCGAAAAAAACAAAAAAGATCTGGCACTCCGCCTGATTGAAAAAGAATTGAATCGGTTGAAAACCAAACCATTGTCAAATAGCGAGTTGAAGCGTATTAAAGCGCAGCTGAAAGGAAATCTTTTTCTTGGTCTGGAAAATACTTCCAAGAGAATGAGCCGACTGGCCAAAATGGAAATTTATCTGAATGAATTCCAGAGCGTCGATAAAATAATCAATGATATCGATAAAGTAACCAGCGAATCAATTTTTAATCTGGTGAACGAAATCTTTCAAGAAGAACAGATGCTCAATATTATCTTCCTTCCCAACTAACCATACCCGAAAAGATATAGCACTATTTAAATCCAAAAAAATCAGTCAACAATGCATGAAATGGGGAAGACGGAATGATGAATAAGTTTTTTAGCTATGATAAACTAACTTTCTTATTAAATTAGTAATAACACAACTGATAGGTGACAAAAATGATTTTTGGAATACCGCGTGAACTACGCGCTCAGGAAATGCGTGTGGGAGCATTACCTTTTCTCGTAAAGGAAATCGTGAAACGTGGCCATGAAGTTTATGTGGAAACCGGTGCCGGTGAATTCTGTGAAGCTCTGGATTCACAATATGAACGAGTGGGTGCCAAAATTGTACCTTCATCGGAAAAGCTCTATTCAATGGCTGAGATCATTCTAAAAATAAGAGAACACCAGCCTGTGGAGCTGGATCTGATCCGTCCGGATCAAACATTTTTTTCTTTTTTTCATTTCATCAGCAATCCTGAATTGCTTAAAAGCATGGCCGGTAAAGGATGTACCTGTCTCTCCTATGAGTTTGTTGAAAACACTCGCGATCAGAGACCACTAGTTCAACCCATAAGCCGCATAGCCGGGCAGATGGCCGTGTTGAACGGCGCTTATTTCCTTCAGAAACATATTGGAGGCCGTGGAATCGTTCTGGGACGTGTAACCGGTTCACCGCCGGCACAGGTCACTATTCTCGGTGCCGGGAATGCCGGAAAACAGGCAGCCATCACCGCCGCCAATCTGGGAGCCCGCGTCATTATCCTGGACACCGACTACACCAAGCTTTTGGATCTCGATTCCCTGGGTTATCCAAACATCTCATCACTTATCATCACCGATGAACATTTAAAAGAATTGCTGCCCCATACCGATTTACTGATAGCCTGTGTAAAAATTCCCGAAGCACCCACACCTAAACTGGTAACACCGGAGATGGTTAAAACCATGCGGGCAGGATCAGTTATTGTGGATCTGGACATTGATCTTGGCGGAAGCGTTGAAACAAGCAAAATTACCCATCATGAGAATCCGACATTTATCGTGGATGGCGTCCTGCACTACTGTGTTTCCAACGTCACAGCTGTGGTCCCAAAAATTGCTGCACGAGCTTTCTCGGCGGTTCTTCTACCTTATATCACCAAAATAGCAGAGATGGGATTCGAGCAAGCCATTCTGAGCGATCCGGGACTGGCCAATGGTATCGCAATCTACAAAGGACATCTGGTCAAAAAAAGTCTTACAGAACTCAGCGACCTGCCATATGCAGATCTGCGGGAAAAAATCAGGGAATTGAGTGATCAAATATAATGGATCCCGATTTATTCCGAATACCGATCCTAACCTATCATAAAATTACTATTCGCCGCGAATTGGGTCTAAATACCATTCCTCCCGACCTTTTCGAGAGTCACATGGAAATTCTGAAGGTGAGCGGCTTTTCTGCCGTCACCTTCAGGGACCTCAGAGAGGGAAATCTGCCACATAGACCGGTGATCATCACCTTTGATGACGGTTATTCATCCGTATGTGAGCATGCACTTCCTATTTTGAAAAAATTTAATTTTTCGGCTGTGATATTTATTGTCACCGGTTACATCGGTATCAAAAACACCTGGGATGCGAACCTGGGCGGCATTACTTTCACGCATCTGCACAGTGCACAGATCAAATTACTGTCTGAGTCTGGAATGGAAATTGGATCGCATGGGGTGACGCATCGGGCCTTCACATTGATGAAGGATTGGGAGGTATCTGCTGAATTAGAAGAATCCCGGCAAAAAATTTTTAAAATAACCGGCAGATATCCACAGACGATAGCATATCCTTTTGGGATGCAAAATAAAAAAATCCGACAAACTGCCATTCAAAAAGGATATTATTACGGATGCATAAACATGTGGGGCCGGTCTGCTCCCCTGGAAAAGATGGTGTTGAGACGCATTCCGGTTTACAGAACCGACCATCCGGCAATATTCCGAATGAAATTTTGTTCAGGGTGGAAAAATTCAATGGAAAGAACGCGGTTGAGAATCATCAGTTTTCCGGCCCTGCTTACTCCTGTCTACCAGAAATATATCAAGAAAATGTATTAGCCGAATACCACGGAAGAACCGGGTAGTCGTTTAAAAATTTACCATGTAGCTGCCATTTACAAAAGATTGAAACTTTAAGTCTTCTTTTCTTGTTTTTATTGGTAATCGTGTCTTATTTTTACCATAATTTAAAAAAAGAAACAGGCAATTTTTTGACTACAATTGATAAAACAGCCGCCAATAGCCCGAATGGTAAAAAGTCGGTCCATGTTACGACACTTGGTTGTTCCAAAAACACCTACGATTCGGAAATTCTGATGGGTCAGTTACAGATGAATCATGTTCCAATAATCGATTCACCGGAAGCGGCTGATATCATTATTGTGAATACCTGTGGATTTATCTATCCCGCCAAGCAGGAATCTATTCAGGCTATTCTGGAAGCACTGGAGCTTAAAAAACAGAATCACGATTTGAAAGTGCTGGTATGCGGCTGCCTTTCATCACGCTATTCACATGAACTCCGGAAGATGATTCCAGAAGTGGACCAGTATTTCGGAACAGAGGACTTTGGCGGCATCATGAAATATCTGGGACTGGAGAAACCCGCTCAGGAGCATCTCTTCGAGAGTCGTCTGATATCGACTAAGCCACATTTTGCCTATCTGAAAATCTCGGAAGGATGTAATCATAAATGTGCCTTCTGTTCCATTCCTCTCATGCGGGGGAAACATCGCAGCCGCCCGTTGGAACAGATTGTTGATGAAGCACAAATATTGGCCTCAAAGGGTGTCCGGGAAATAATTCTGGTGGCACAGGACACTACCTTCTACGGTCTGGATCTTTACAGAAAACAGCGAATTATTGACCTGCTTAGCATATTGGATCAAATTGAGGGATTCGACTGGATTCGGTTGCATTATACTTATCCAACAACCTTCCAGGATGAACTGATTGATCTGATCCGCGATAGCTCCAGAATTGTTCATTATATTGATATTCCAATCCAGCATATCACAGACCGCATGTTGAAAATCATGAAGAGAGGAGGCACATCAGAGAGAATTTGTCAGATTCTCGCAAACCTCAAGTCTCGCATTCCTGATGTTGCCCTCAGAACCACTCTGATTGTCGGCCATCCGGGCGAGACTGATGAAGATTTTAAAAAATTGATTCATTTTGTTAATGAATTCCGCTTCGACCGCCTGGGTGCATTTGTATATTCTCCGGAGGAAAATACTGCAGCCTACCGTCTCAAACCTGTTCCCACGGAACTTGCTGAATTACGGTATGCAGAATTAATGGAAGTTCAGCAGAACATTTCCCGGGAAAAAAACAGAGAATTTGTCGGAAAGAAAATAACAGTTTTGGTTGACGAAATTGAACTCCCTACTCGTACGGCTTTTGGGCGGACATATGCGGATTCACCTGAAATCGATAATGAAGTGATTATAGAAAATTTTCCCTTATCAGGGAAAACCGGACAGTTTTACCGGGTTAAAATAGACAGATCGGCTGAATATGAATTATTCGGCACATTACTGGAGGAATAATGAAAAACAGGATCATATTATTTCTGATTCTTTTTCTTTCGATGGGGATTAACAGACCATCTGCTCAATATTTGTCTTCTTCTCGCCTGAGCGGTGTGGGAGTTCCCTTCTTTCAGGCGGGTATTTGCAGAACATTTGAAACAGGAATGGGAGACTCTCTCCGGCTGGTCAGAATATATTTCCAGATAGTAAATGACGATTTAACCTTTCTGGCTCAGGACACAATTTATGTGGCTGACGTTGAGTTCGACATATATCTGACCAGCGAAGATAAAAATTTTGTTTTTAACAGAACCATCAGCAAAAAGCTCAAAACTGCCCAATTCGAGAAAACAAATTCACGGCAAATTTCACATACCTATACTACTGATGTCAAACTGGAACCTGGTGAATACGATCTCATCATCACTTCACTGGATAAAAATAATAATAAACAAGTCAACCGTAAAATCAATTTTATGCTGGAGGATCTGAAAACAAAAAAGTTTCTCATAAGCGATATTCTATTCTTTCAGGAATATGAAATGGACAGTCTGGGCCGCATTATATCTTTTGAACCCAACCTGA
>JAFGSO010000053.1 GCA_016934605.1 Calditrichota bacterium
AGAACATGATATGCGTCTACTAAGGCACAGAACCGGAAACGGGGATACAGGGCTATGGCGACATCTAAACTCTTTTGATCCAGTTCCCTAATCGACAATGGCTGAATTCCGCCAGGCGGATCCCCGCCAGAGGGGGGGCAGGCTGCCATCCCGGCGGAGTTCAGGAGGAAGGATCAATACGTTGGTTTGTAGTTTCAATCCCGTTTCCTGACTCCCGACTCCCCCCTTAATCCTTCATCCCCGCCGGGAGGGCGAGTCCGCCAACCGGCGGACTTCATCCTTAATTTTATAGTACTCTCTGCACCTTCACAAAAAGACTCTTCAGATACTCTTCGTATAGCGGATGTCCGGAATTCAGACTGTTTATCCCCACTTTCCCCCGTGAATGAATATAGAGACCGTCACCGATGTAAATAGCCACGTGATTGATGCGCTGATCACTTTTGCCGAAGAATAACAGATCTCCGGTCTGAAGATGTTCGATGCCATCCACAATCGGAATAGTGTGACCAATTTTGGCCTGCTGGCCGGAGTCCCGCGGCAAATCCATATTCAGCAGACGAAAAACGGTTTGAACAAATCCGGAACAGTCGAATCCCTTGGTTGAATTTCCGCCCCACAGATACGGGATACCAGAAAATTTTCGGGCCTGTTCGATTAACTGCTTTTTCCCGATTTTGATTTTCTCCTGCTCTTCCTGTGACCGAACCGCCTCTTTTTTAACAAAGCCAGTACGCCGGTCAGGCAGTTCAACCTGAATAAAATTTTCATCGGAACCAATTTTTTTCAGGCGGATGCAGGGCACCAGATCGGTCAGGACTTCCGAATCGAAATTTTTCTGGCTGCGTACCACCGCATAATTTTCGTGAACGATTATATAATTGTGATGGTACCACTCATCAGCAATATTTTCGTCAACCTGATGAAGTGTGTGTTTGCTGATCCATCCCCGGTATCCATCCCAGTTCCGGATCGACAAAAAATCATCCCGTTTGTCAAGCACCGGAACGATAGTACCCAGTAAGGTCTGATTCACCTGCTCGGACTGAAAAATTGAAAAAGCCCTCATACTTGCCACACTCACATTGATGATCCCGTAAAACAGGGCATCATCATGAATCCAGTATTTGTCCATAATTTTCTTCCGATGTTATAAATTTTTCAGCTTTCTTCCTTTTCCATTCGATCCAGCAAGACCTTCAACCTTTCCTCATACAGATCTTCCAGGTAATCAATATCATCTTTTTCCAGCTGAACAATTCCGGTGCTGTTTTCTTTGGCCTGTTCTGCCGTTCTGATTCCGGGAATCACGGTGGAAATTTCCGGGTAGCTGAGGATGTAGCTGAGTGCCAGTTGAGCAAGGGAAATATCATATTTCTTGGCTAAATTCCACAGGGGTTTTAGATCTTCTAGTGCCTGTTTTAGCATAGGTAGTTTCAGGCGGAAATGACGATGATCTTTCTCATCAAAGGTTGTATCTCCGGTAAACTTTCCGGTCAGTAATCCAAATTGCAGCGGCATTCTGGCAATAATTCCGAAACCGGACTGGGATGCTCTGTGTACGATGGGCAGAGCACGCTGATTGATAATGTTTAATACCAGTTGAAAACCATCTCCCAGCCTTTTATTCATCATAAAATCAGCCTCCGGGAATGGATTGTAGGTATTCAGCGAAATACCCCAATACCTGATTTTTCCGTCCCGCTGCAATATCTCCAGAGCTTCAAGACATTCGCCGTTTTCGAGGTGATTCATTCGCGCCGTATGAAGCTGATAGTAATCTATCCAGTCCCGTTTCAGCCGGCGCAAACTTTCCTCGCAGGCCTTCAGGATATAATCCCGGGAATAATCGAAAAAGATTTTTTCGTTTTCATCCAGACGATGCCCCACCTTGGTGGCGATAACCATTTCCGGATTTTTTCCGAATACTTCACCGATCAGATTTTCCGAATGACCAAGTCCGTAAAAATCTGCCGTGTCATAAAAATTAATGCCCCGATCGGCTGCCTCCATTAAAGCGTTCCTGGATTCAGAATCTATTGTTTCTCCCCAGCCCAGAGGGGTATTTCCTGCCATGAACACACCTCCTATAGCCCATGCTCCGAATCCCACTTCACTGACTGAAAGATCGGTTTTGCCGAATTGTCTTCTATTCATAAAGCAAATATTTCTCCCTCTTTTTCATGAAATCAGTTAATTCAGACTGCCAACTGTCCCGAATCACGCTTGGTGGATCTCCTGCAGTTAATCTGAGACGGATCTGATCTGTACCACAGAGTCTGTCGAAATGGGCAGAACGCCAGCCGAAGCTATCGGGATATAATGTGTGAATGGTATTCACGATAGAAATTCCCGCAAAATAGGGTTGCAGGATATCACGATCAATATTTTTCAGGACAAAGCCACTGCATTCAATACCACGATGTTTTGGGTTCTCAGATACACCGGGAATTTCAGCTGGTGTAAAAGTAGTGTCCCGAAAGGACAATCCGTCCAAAGAAAGGTTATTTAATTCTTCCGCTACTTTTTTCCCATCCATCCACGGGGCTCCGAAAATAAGAAACGGTATTGAGGTTCCCCTTCCTTCGGAAACATTTGTGCCTTCCAGCAGGCACGTCCCGGGATATACGGTGGCTGTGGTAAGATTGGTCATATTAGGGGAGGGGGGTATAAAATTCAAACCGGTTTCATCGAACCACATGGTTCTTTTCCAGTTGGTTATCGGAACAACATTTAAATTTGCACGTACTCCGTCCTCAAGCCATCCCTCTCCGTTAAACATCCTAGCCAGTTCTCCGACAGTCAGGCCATGGCGTACCGGTAGTGGAAGCAAGCCCACAAAACTGGCAAACGCAGTGTCCAGGACATTTCCCTCAACATCGGTACCATTTATGGGATTGGGACGGTCCAGCACCACGAAGGGAATTCCATTTTCTGCAGCCGCTTCCAGAGAAAGAGCCATTGTGTATATATAGGTATAATATCTGGCGCCAATATCCTGGATGTCAAAAATCAGCATATCCAGTCCTGCCAGCATTTCAGGAGTTGGTTTTCTGGTACTCCCATAGAGGCTGTACACCGGTATCTGTTTCGTAGTATCATACTCTGTTTCTATTGTGGCGCCTGCTTCGGCTTTACCGAGAATGCCATGTTCCGGTCCGAAAAGTGCCCCCACAGTCACATCATCCGTATCCATAAAAATATCGGTAATAAATTCTCCCTCCGAATTAACAGCCGTATGGTTTGCGATGATGCCAACATTTTTCCCGCTGAAAAGCGGCATATAGTCAGCCACATTGTCGAGGCCGGTTTTGATATTGCCGGCAGGTGTGTCCACGGTCTGACAACCGAGAAGAAGAATGAGAATCTGAATAACAAGAAGTTTTTTCATAACCGTATCCTCTTCTTTTTTTATATTTTGATGAATATCTTTTTCTGATAAAAAATAATCATGATCACCAGCCAGAAAAGAATATTAACCACTGCAAAAATGAGGGAAGCGTTCATGGGACTTGCCCAGCTGGCCAGCCAGTTTTGATAGATCCAGGTTTTAAGTGCCATGGAATTTCCATCCGGACCGGTTACTTTAATAAAAACCAGCATTTTTGCCAGAAGGCCTGACAGTACGAATACGGCAATGGCATTCATACCGTATACTACCGCCGGATAGGCCCATTTTTTAATACCTTTAACATCAATCAGGAAATAACAGAATCCCAGAAACTGTAAAGCTGCTCCTGTGGTGAAAACCACATAGGAGCTGGTCCAGAGCGATTTATTAATGGGGAATACGATATCCCATAACAGACCCACAACAATGACCAGCCAGCCGATGACGAACATCCAGCCGGCGATTTCGACCTTCTCTTTTCCGGACTGCAGAAGATGGCCGGTCAATACACCGCTCATGGCGGTAGATATAGCCGGAATGGTGCTCAGAATTCCTTCCGGATCCCAGGTCTGTTTCCACATGTGCCCGTGAAGAAGCATATTGTCGATATAGGCAGCCAGATTTCCTTCAACACTCAGGTCTCCGGCACCATATCCGGGTACAGGTATCAGTTTCATGATAGCCCAGTAAAAAATCAATAAACCTCCGGTTATCCAGGCCTGAGCTTTCAGTCCGGTATTCATGGTGATAACTGCTGAAATACCATACACAACAGCAATCCGCTGAAGTACCCCGGGAATACGGATTTGAGCAAAATTAAAATAGGGTATTAAATGCAAAATCAGCCCCAGTCCGAAAATAATCGCAGTTCTTCTTAGAATTTTCAGATAGAGATAGGTACGGTCATGCTTTTCCAGCTGTTTTTTCTGAGATAAGGTTATCGCCACACCGACAATAAAAAGGAAAAATGGGAAAATCAGGTCGGTAGGTGTCCAGCCGTGCCATTGTGCATGAGCCAGTGGGGGATAAATAGCAGACCAGCTGCCGGGATTATTAACCAGAATCATTCCGGCAATGGTGATTCCGCGAAATGCGTCCAGTGAAATCAGTCTCTTTTGCATGAGAAAATCCTTCAGTAATGGGTTCAGTCACAAAGAATTTATAAAGCGGATGATAATTTCACAAGCCAATTTATAGTCGCTTTTGGATAATTAGCATAATATAATTTAGATTTTCCACTATTAATTTTTCAAATATTTCAATTATTTTGACATTTTGAGGAAGTGAATAAGAATAATTGTCCAAGGATTAACACGGATTAACACAAAAATGTCTTATATATTTTCATTCGTGTTAATCAGTGGAATTCGTGGAAAAATATAATATCATATTAATTCTACCAATTTATATACCTATACTCTGATTATTTGCTAAATTAGTATCATAACCTGATAAAATTAATGTAGAATAATTTCATTTTAAACTTTTCATTTCAATAAATAATCGCAGTGAAATTGTCAGGTTAAATTCATTGCATTGAACCAAAAAATATTTTGCTAAACTATAAAAATTTAGACAAACAGACATGATATTTAAATCGGGAAAATATCTGCAATGAACATGCATAAATTATTCAGAAATTTGTATTTTTGCATTCTCCCGTTGATGGTTGTTCTGAGTTGCGCAGGCAGTCGAGAAGAGAAGCAGGCTGACTGGGTGGACCGACAGATGAGTATTATGTCCCTGGAGCAGAAAGTCGGTCAGATGATGGTTTTTGACTATACACCCAATTTTTTTAATGAAAATGATCCGGTATTCAGAAATCTGATCGAGACTATCGAAAAGTGCCATGTAGGCGGAGTTATCATCTGGAGAGGAAATCCCTATGCAGTTGCACGAAGCATTGACCGTATCCAGGCGGTGTCCGACATCCCCCTGCTGATAATGGCAGACATGGAATGGGGGACACCCATGAGAATTAATGAAGGCATAAATTTTCCGATTAATATGGCCATTGGTGCAACCGGCTCAGAAGACTATGCTTACACTGTTGGTAAAATCACCGCCGA
>JAFGSO010000054.1 GCA_016934605.1 Calditrichota bacterium
AAGACAAGAAAACCATCCCGGGAAAAAAACAAAATTTGTTTGTTCATCTGCCTTTAAATGGATTAAGTTGACAGAAATTAAATAATTCATTAGCTTCAGGTCTTATGTTCGCTCGTTTGCCCGCTCGATGGAAGTTTGTTATACTCTCTCTTATGGCAGCTGCTCTGACTGGAATGATAGTTTATCGCTATGCACCTGCTTATACGGGATTAACTCTGCTTTTTTTCTATATTATTCCCTCGAATTCTTTTATACCCTTTCCCCATGAACCCGCCATCATATATTACGGGAAAATATTTGGTCCTATGGTTACAACACTCACCGCTGCCATTCCCACCGTAATTGCCTGTATCATAGATTACGCCGTTCTGACACCCGTGTTTTCCCGGACACGATTATCCAGATTAAAAACAACCCGAATTTTTCAAAAAACTGTATCGTATTTTCATAAGGCTCCTTTTCTGACTAATTTTATGGCAGCTCTCTCACCGGTTCCATTTTATCCGGTCCGGGTTCTCTCAGTTGCCAGTGAATACCCTTTGTGGAAATACATCGGCTCCGTCATGCTGGGACGAATTCCACGCTATTATTTTCTGGCGCTGTTCGGAGCAGTTTTGAACATTCCGAACTGGATTATATTGCTGTTTTTTGTGTCGCTCATTCTCTTTCCGGTGTATCGCCGAATTGGCCGGAAGCACCGACAGGATGATCTGTTAGGAAGCGATGAAATTATACTCGAGGAAATCATGAATCCGGATGATGGCGAGGAAGAAACCGATGCTGCTACCGAAAAGATTCGTCACTAAATATAAAAAAATACTTACTTTATCCCGTTTTATTTTTTATCCATAGAGGAGAGAATTATATGACAGAACTGCTCAAAAACTTTAAAATAATGATGACCGGCTCAACCGGCGGATTGGGATCTGTTCTGGTTGAGGAATTAAATAAAAGTGGTGCATTCCTGTTCGTAGATTATAGGGATCATGAAAAATTTGAACGATTGAAAAAGGGGGTAAAAAATCCAGATCTGTTGCAGGGTTTCCGTGCAGATATGACTAATGAAGAAGAAGTAATTCAATATTTCAAGGAATTTAAAGAAAAATATCAGAGACTGGATGTTTTTATGCACATCATGGGCGGATTCTGGATGGGCCCGGAAATAGCTGAAACGCCGCTGGAAAAATGGAATTTTATGATAAATTTGAATCTGAATTCAGCTTTTCTGTGTACTCGCGAAGCATTTAAAATCATGAAAGTGCAATGCAGCGGCAAAATTATTACGGTTGGATCCCGGGCGGCCGAGGAATTTCCCTCTCATAAGGGTGCCTATGCCGTCAGTAAAGCGGGTGTTCTGGCACTGACGCAGGTGCTGGCCAATGAAGGGAAGGAATACAACATGCAGGTAAATGCCATCCTTCCAAGCACCATCGATACACCTGAGAACAGGAAATCCATGCCGGAAGCAGATCATTCTGCCTGGGTGTCACCTAAAGATATCAGCAAATTAATCATCTATTTACTCCGGCCCGAATCTTCCGCACTGTCACAGTCATTCCTGAAGTTATACGGAAAGCAATGAAAAAATTATACTCACGTCATGCCATATAAACCTTCCGCCGAACTGGATGAACTGATTCGGGAATTACTGGGACCTGAAAAGGTACATTTTTTTGAATGTGTCGATCAGGAGCTGCCTCATACCATTCGCTTCAACGCTTTAAAGGGAAACGATCCAGATCTAAAATCCTTTTTTGAAGAACAGGGATTCACCTGTGAAAATTTCCCCAATTTCAGGGATATTTATCGACTGATATATCAGCCATATCCTATTGGCAAAAGTTTATCACATTTTCTGGGACATTTTTATATCCAGGACATTGCTTCCATGCTGCCCCCCAGAATCCTTGAGCCTGTTCCGGGAGATACGGTGCTGGATATGTCTGCGGCTCCCGGTTCAAAGACCACCCAGATGGCCATCATGATGAAAAACAGCGGATTTATTCTGGCCAATGATATTGTACAGAAGAGACTCAGAGCTCTCATAAATAATCTGATCCGCCTGGGGATTGTCAACACTGCCGTGGTAAAAAATTATGGTGAAAGTTTTGGGAATCAGTACTTCGAGACTTTTGATAAAATTCTGCTCGATCCGGCCTGCTCCGGACTGGGAACGCTCCATAAGAATCCGGAAGTACTCAGCTGGTGGACATTGAACCACGTCACCCGGCTGGCTTCTTCTCAGCGGAGTCTTATCGCCAGTGCAATAAAGTCTCTTAAGCCCGGTGGTCTTCTGGTATATTCTACCTGTACGCTTACTCCGCAGGAAAATGAGGAAGTAGTAGATTTTGCTTTGCGTGAATTTCCTGTCGAGCTGGTGCCATTTGAAATTCCGGAGTTGGTATCCCGTCCCGGACTGACCCAATTCAAGGCACAAAATTATCTGCCAGAACTTGAACTGACACGGCGTCTATATCCTTTTGAAAACCAGACTGAAGGCTTTTTTCTGGCAAAAATGCGGAAAACCGAAAGAATGAGCCGCACCAGCTATAAAAAAGAACGTAAACCTTATGTCATGAATTTTATTCCCGATCTGAAATCGCCGGTTAAGAAATATCTGGATTATTTTGCCGAACATTTTGATATTGATCGAAAAGTTTTTTCTTCTTTCCGATACAGCATCGATAAGGAAATAAGTGTGGTGAGTCCGGAGCTGGCAGATTTCATTTTCCGGACCAGACCATTAAAATGCGGATTGACTGCCGGCAGAACCATGACCCAAATCGGTAAATTAACAACTGAAGGAGTGCATCTTTTTGGTAAATTCTCTGCCAGAAACAGGATCGATCTGAATAGTGTGAAGGAGCTGGAGGAATTCGTGAATCGGAATCCATTGTCAATTTCTGATGATCTACGCGGACAGATAATTGTTTCTTATAAAAATCTGCTTATCGGTTATGGTCTGACAGATGGCGGCAATTTGAAAAGCCAGTTTCCCAAAGCCGAATGGCCTTTTAAACTCGGGAACTAATAGCATTTTCCTTTATTAAATCTATCTTAAGTCCACTTATGAGGGAATATTGAACAGCGGTTGTTCTCAAAACATCTTGCTTATTTTGGCTTTAGATGTTAAGTTTTAAAATTAATTATAAAGAGGTTTATATATAGATCATGTGCGGTGTTGCCGGTTATTATTCCCGTTCCCATGCAAATGTTGCCGGACAGGTGATGCTTGGATTATATTCTGAACAGCATCGGGGACAGGAGAGTTGTGGCATAGCGGTAAGCAATGGCACTGTGATCCGCTTGCATAAATCGATGGGATATGTTAAAGAAGTATTTACCCCGGAGGTACTGCAGGATCTGCCGGGATACATTGCTATCGGGCAGGTTCGTTATCCCACCCGTGGCAGTTCTGTGATTAAAAATGCCCAGCCTTATGTGATTGAAACCCTCGGCGGGCCGATATATGCGGTAGCCAGTAATGGCGATATTGTTAATTATGATGAGGTGGCTCATTGGTTAAGAAACAGAGGGGTTCATCTCTCTTCCAATAACGACGGAGAACTGATCGGACGGTTTCTGGTTTATCAGCATGAGAGACAGGGCTTATCGATTCCCGATGCTATACGGCTGTTGATGAGTAGAGTTAAAGGAGCATATTCTTCTATATTTTTGACTCCGCAAGCGATGTAC
>JAFGSO010000373.1 GCA_016934605.1 Calditrichota bacterium
GATCCGCCCACCGGCGTGATCTTGGTGGTTATGAATTTTCCAGGTTAGGATCCGTTTTTCAACAGTTCAGTCCTTTTTTAATACGATTTTGATGATCTGGTCTTCGATATAACCACCCCGCTATGGGGCTGTATCAAAAGTCAAATTTTACGAAATAATATACAATATTACGAATATTCGGAATTCGAAAAAACTCTCCCCCTTCGCCCCCTCTCTTGATAAAAGAAGGGTTGGGAGTGAGTTAATAAGGGAATTCTGAAAAGCGATATTTTTATTTATACACATATTTTGACTTTTGATACAGCCCCGGAAAAGGGGGTTGAATATATTTACCGATACAATATCATAGACCATTTCAGAATTCTCAGAAGATAGAGATGCGCATGCAAATTTTACTACCGGCAGAATTAAGGACATCATTTAATTTATTTATGTTTTCTTCATGAAGGATAAATGAAGAAAGCTTTGAATCTCTATTCCACTCTACTGCAGATAACACTAAATATGAATTGCCTCACCTACAGCATCACCGGCTGCTTCCATCACCGCCTCGCTGAGGGTCGGATGTGCATGCATGGTATGTTGCAATTCATAATTGGTGGTTTCCAGAGCTTTTGCGATTCCCAGTTCCGCTATCATTTCAGTGGCTTCGGAGCCCAGAATATGTGCTCCAAGCAGTTCGCCGTACCTGGCATCAAAAATGAGTTTTACCAGACCGTCGGTCTCTCCGATAGCACGAGCCTTTCCGCTGGCCCGGAAAGGGAACCGGCCGATTTTTAAATTGTACCCCTTTCCCCTGGCTTTTTCTTCTGTCAGCCCGATACTGGCAACCTGCGGCTGGCAATAGGTGCAGCCCGGCACATTCTGATAATTCAGGGGGTGAGGATCGTTTCCGGTCATATGATCTACTGCAATAATTCCTTCATGGGAAGCCACGTGAGCCAGCCACGGAGCACCGATAACATCTCCTATGGCATAAATATGAGGAATATTGGTCTGATAATATTCATTCACCTGAATGGCATTTTTTTCAAATTTTATTTTCAGTTCTTCCAGGCCGATATTTTCAACATTTCCCTGAACGCCTATGGCCACAAGAGCGATGTCTGCTGAAATCTCATTTCCTTTTTTGCCGTTTTTCAGGGTAACCTTCACTCCCTGCTTTGTTTTTTCGAGTTTTTCCACCCTGGTACCGGTATAAAGCTTGATGCCCTGTTTTTTAAAAGATCTCTCCAGATGCCCCGCAATTTCCGAATCTTCGACAGGAAGAATATGCGGAAGCATTTCCACCAGATGGACTTCCGTTCCAAAAGAGTTATAGAAATAGGCGAATTCAACCCCAATGGCTCCGGCACCGATAACAATCATTCTTTCCGGCTGTCCGGAAAGTGTCATGGCCTCCTTATAGGTGATGATTTTTTTACCATCAAAATCTACTTTCGGAAAGGCACGGGCTCTTGCCCCGGTAGCTATGATAATATGATCTGCCTTAATGTCTTTTTTCTGCTTGCCGTTGGCATCATTTACCGTGATGGTATGGGGATCGGTTAATTTCCCGGTTCCCTGGATATGTTCAATTTTATTTTTTTTGAACAGATATTCCACGCCACGGGAATTTACATCGGCAACTTCCCGGCTTCGTTTGATAATTTTCTGAAAATCGAAAGATACTTCAGACAGCTTGAAGCCAAATTCATCGGCCCGCTTAAATTCATGCATCATGGCGGCATTCTTCAGCAAGGCCTTGGACGGGATGCAACCCCAGTTCAAACAGACTCCTCCGAGTGCATCCTTTTCCACAACCGCTGTTTTCAGTCCCTTCTGGGCTCCGCGGATAGCGGCAACATACCCACCCGGTCCGGAGCCGAGAACCACAAGATCATAATCGTATGAATTCTTTACCATATTTCTCACCTTTTTAGTGTTTATTATAAATCCCTCAGGGGTTGTCGCCCGGCAAATCCGGCCTCAATCGGATGCCAGAATTGTATGGTATCTTCACCCAGTTTAAAACAGAGATAAACCTCTTCACCATTTCTGCGAATATGAGGAAAGTCGATGAGCCCTTCCTCTACACTTTTTACCTGGATACCAGCACTATCCAGCATTGAGATGATTTCCAGAATCTGCTGATACTCAGGTGGCAATTCAGAAGCAATAACAGCCACTGATTCTCCACCGGCTCCGGGGAACTCATTTCCCGAGGACATCATAGTCTGTGCCAGCTTTGACATTTTTTGCAGTACGGAGTGATATTGATGAAGTGCCTGCATGGCTTCGGCTACAGTAAAATGTTTATCGTGCATATATAACCTATTCATTAAAAGTCTTTTCCAGAAGCTCCAGAATCTGCAGAATTTCGCCTGCCTTCTGGGGAATATCTTTATAGGAGGTGTATACCAGATGAATATTACGCATCATCCTTTCAAGTATCTGTACATTGGTACAACCATTCAAAATTTCATCGGGATTTTCAACTTTAGCCTGCTTCAGATAATGAATACATTCCAATCTGCTGTAAACTTTTCCCCCATAAAACGGATCGAAGAACACTTCATCATCACCGTTTTCATATTTAAGGATAAAATGAGCCGGCATGGGTACGCCGATAAGATGAAACTGGAGTCGGGCTGACACCAGCATGGTGAGAACGGAAAGTGAAATCGGAATGCCTGTACGATTTTCCAGAACCTTGTCGATAAAGCTGTTATCAGGATTATAATAGTCAGCCGAATTACCGTGAAATCCATATTCTTTGAAAAGATAGTAACTGAGATGATCGATAAATGAAAGAGGATGAGGGGATTCCGGCAGCAGAAAACGAATAGGATCGGCAAGCTGTTCCAGCTGGTTTCGGGTTTGAAGAGTATCGAGACCCGGGTTATTCCAGAATGCCAGCAGGAGGACGGCTTTCTCCAGGTCTATATCTTCCAGCTGACGTTGAAACAAACGTGTGAAGGCGGAATATACCAGATCGAAATGAATTTCCTCCAGGGTTTCTTTCAGCAGTTGAGCATCATAGCTATCCTCATCCAGCCGGACGAGAAAATCCCCCAGAATAATCTCAGGGCTGTTATCCAGAAGTGTATTCCGGATAATCCGTTGAATCTCAGGACTTTCATCATCCAGTAATTTTAATATATGTCTGAACTTTACATCCGTATCGATCAAGCTATCTCCATTTTAGTATTATTAAAAATAATATACAAATCATGTATTTTCAATAGCTAATTCTGGTTGCTGGGTACTGGATGCTGGATACTGGATGCTGGTTGCTGGTTTCTGGTCACTGGCTTGTAAATTTATCATGTGAGATTTAATATTTTTTGGTGCTTGGTGATTGGAATTTATTTCGGGTTGCTGGTTCCAACGACTGAAATCGCTGGCTAAATACTGGCTCCTGGCCACTCGCTTCTGGCTGTCGGTAATGCAGACTGCTTTCTGGTTTCTGCTTTCTCTATTTTGTATTTTGTACTTTGTATTCATTTTCTTGTTTTCTTGTCTCTTGTATCTTGAATCCTCCGCATTAAACCTTGTGCCTTTGAGCCCCTGAGCCTGCAAAAAAAACCGGCTGCCGAAAAACTTCTTCGACAACCGGTGGGGTGGGGCGTGGTGGGTTTAATCGATCTGTTTTCTCAGAAAAGTGGGAATATCAAAATCATCCAGGGGCAGTTTCAGATCTCCGCTGTCCTCATCGCTCTTTTTGGCGGAGAGAGGAATATTCCTGGCAGATGCCACTGCTTTGGCTTTCTCCTTTTCCCGCAGGAAAGTCGGAAGATCGAGATTCTTGCGATCCGCTTCTGCTTCGGCAACCGGAGAGGCCGGCGTTTTTACCCGCGCATCCACATCAAATCCGGTGGCAATAACCGTTACGAAAAGCGAATCTTCCAGCTTTTCATCAATCACCGCTCCGAATATGATGTTTGCTTTGTCCCCGGCTTCTTCATAAATAATGGTGGTGGCTTCGCTGATTTCATGAAGCGTCATCTGGGGACCACCGGTAATATTGACCAGCACACCCTGGGCACCGCGGATGGAAACACCTTCCAGCAGCGGACTGCTGATCGCCTGCTGAGCTGCCTGGACTGCCTTTCCTTCGCCGGTTGCAAAACCGGTTCCCATCAGTGCATGACCCATCTCCGCCATAACGGTTCTGACATCGGCGAAATCCAGATTGATAAGACCGGGAATGGCGATAAGATCGGAGATACCTTTAGTGGCATGCAGGAGAACTTCATCGGCAATTTTGAATGCCGCCAGAAGCGGTGTGGATTTGTCAACAACGGCAAAGAGACGCTGATTGGGAATTACGATGAGGGTATCGACGTTACGGCGCAGTTCATCAATTCCCTGCTCGGCCCGCTGCATTCGCTTGATCCCCTCAAAATTAAACGGTTTGGTTACGATGCCCACGGTAAGAGCCCCCAGATCCTTGGCAATTTCAGCCACGATAGGTGCCGCGCCGGTGCCGGTTCCGCCGCCCATGCCGGCCGTTACAAATACCATATCTGCACCCTGAAGAATTTCAATTATTTCTTCCTTATCCTCTTCCATGGCCCGGCGTCCGATTTCCGGATTTGCTCCGGCACCCAGCCCCTGTGTCAGTTTTTTGCCAATCTGGATTTTATGAGTCGCTTTGTTGTGTTCCAATGCCTGCGAATCGGTGTTCACCGCCACAAAATCCACTCCCTGAAGATTGGAAGTTACCATACTATTCAGGGCGTTTCCGCCTGCGCCACCAACCCCGATAACCTTCATCTTCGCACTGTTTTCAATCTTCTCATCAAGAAGAATATTCAGATCTTCAAAATCAGCCATATGTCCTCCTCGGTTTTTCTCGATTTATGAAAAAAGATTTATGCTAAAAAAATCTTCTGAAAAAATGCGTTATACTGTCTCTGACATCCTCCCACAAATTTTCGGTTTTTCTCTTATGGAAAGACGTACCGTTATGATAATGCCTGCCGTACAGTGTCAAACCCACTGCAGTGGAGTATACCGGATTCCGGACAGATTCGGTAAGACCACCCAGATATTTTGGTATCCCCAGTTTTACCGGTATTCCCCACATTTTTTCCGCCAGTTCAATCGTACCCTTCAGCATGGCCCCTCCTCCGGTTATCACAGCTCCTGTTGCCATGAGATTCAGCAGATCGGATTTTTCCATTTCCTGGTGGGTAAGCGTTAATATTTCCTCGATGCGGGGTTGAATAATATCGGTGAGTACCGACCGTGAAATAACCCGCGGTGCACGTCCCCCCACCCCCGGAACGGTGAGCGTCTCGTTGGTCTTGACCATCTCGGTGAGACCGCAACCATGCTCGATTTTAATAACTTCTGCCTGCTCCGGTGGGGTACGGAGGCCGATGGCGATGTCATTGGTTACATGCTGTCCGCCCAGCGCAACTACGGAGGTATGCCGGATATGGCCTTCGAAGAACAGAGCGATATCGGTAGTACCTCCTCCCAAATCGATCAGGGCGACTCCAAGATTTCGCTCATCGTCATCCAGAACTGCCAGGCTGCTGGCCAGCGGTTCCAGGACAATCTCCTCCACATCATATCCGGCCCGCTGGACACTCTTAACTATGTTCTGGGCGGAAGTGACCGCCGCAGTAACCAGATGAACTTCCACCTCAAGGCGCACACCGGATAACCCTACCGGATCAGGAATCCCATCCTGATCGTCTACAATAAATTCCTGTGGAATCACATGGAGAATTTCCCGGTCGATGGGCAGGGCAAGTGCCTTGGCCGCACTGATGGCACGATCCACGTCATCTTCGGTTATTTCATGATCGTCCCTGGAAACGCCCACCACCCCCTTGCTGTTTAAGCTTCGAATATGGTCTCCGGCAATGCCTACAAAAACGCTTTCTACTTCCACACCTGCCATGTGTTCTGCCTCTCCCAGCGCCTGCTGTATGGACTGAACCGTCTGTTCAATGTTTACCACCACTCCTTTGCGGAGACCATGTGAAGGAGCACTTCCGATACCCACCACATTCAATTGCCCCCCGGTATCCTCCTTCACGATAACGGCACAGACTTTTGTTGTACCAATATCAAGTCCGGTTAATAATCGACTTTCCATTTTGATTTTCCTAACTTTTCCAGGTAACAATGACTCTGTCCTTATAGGTTAAATCCATTTTTCTGATTTCTTCCAACTGATTCAATATCTCCGTATCCCTGATAAATTCGCTGAGGATGTAAACCCGGCGCGCCAGATGATCCGATCCCAGATTCACCTGAGCCCCGCCCCGGATCAGATACAATTGAGGGGACTCGTTACGGCTGATATGAATCTCGGAAATGAATTGAAACAGTTCTTTGTCCACCGATTGGATCAAACGGATCAGTCCCAGCGCCTCCAGTAATGGTTGTCTGTCCTTTAATAAACTGCTCACCGTCAAACCGGTGATAAGCGGGAGATGCTGCAATTCCATGGCCGGTTTTTTAAGCAGAATTTTCCCGTGTTCATCCACCATATAAATTTTCTGATCCACCAGGTAAGCCACCGGTTGCCTTTCCTGGACTGCAATAATGAGGGTGGAAGGAAGGGACCTGCTGATACTGACACCACGCAGATAGAGATTCTTCAGAATACGCTCGCTTACCTGTTTTTTCGGAACCTGAAAAAGTCGTATTCCCGGCTTCAGTGCCGCCAGTGCGAGAATTTCTTTATCCTCAACCCACTGATTTCCTTCCACCTTGATAGTGTTCATGACAAACATATTGCTCTGGTCTATCATATGCTGACCCAAACGAAACAATCCGTACGCCGCTATTACCAGTATCATTACTGTCAGAATTACCCGCGGATTGGGAAACGGCGGATTCTCCTGGTTATTCCGGTAAACCACAGTGGCCGGTTTATTCCGGTTGACGAACTTTTTTTTCTTCTTCATCAGAAAAACCCAACAGTTTTACTTCAAGCTCCAGCCAGATTTCAAATTTTTCGTAAATGATTCGCTGGACTTCGCATATCAGCTGATAAATATCACTGGCTCTGGCATTATGGTAATTAAGGATGAAATTTGCGTGTTTGGGAGAAACCATAGCTCCGCCAATTCTCATACCTTTACACCCGGCTTTTTCGATAAGAGTGCCGGCATAATTTCCCGGCGGACGCTTGAATACACTGCCACAGGAACCATAATCCAGTGGCTGTTTGGAAGCCCGCTGAGCCAGATAATCCCGGCGGGACTTTTCCAGTTCCGCACGGTTGCCGCTCAGCAAGCGGAGTTCGCAACCCAGCATTATTTTATCCTGCAACCTGTCAGCACGACGATAACCGAATCCGGCTTCCTCTCCGCTCATTTTTATCAGCTCACCGCTATAGTTCATGGCATCGATGGATACAACACGGTCGCCGATTTCTCCCACAAAAGCACCGGCATTCATCCGAAGCGCGCCTCCAACTGTTCCCGGTATTCCGGACATGAATTCCAGTCCGGCCAGATCGTTCCGCTCACAATATTCCACAAGTTGCGAAACCAGTAAACCGGCCCCGGCATATACTATATTCTCCTTATGCCGGATTTCTGAACAACATTCAGACAGGCGGATCACAACCATGTCTATTCCCTTATCGTGAACCAGAATATTGGAGCCGCTGCCCAGGATATACACCGGTACATTTTCCTGGTGGCACAGGCTCAGAATATCCTGTAGTTCTTCCGTATTCGCCGGAAAACACAGTGCCGTGGCAGGACCACCCACTTTGTAGGTGGTATAGTGTCTGAGTGGCTCGTTCAGTTTAACCCTCTCAGGGTAATGATTCCAGAGTCGAACGGCCATTTCATGAACGTTGTTGTGTTTCTCCATATTTATTTTTCCCTGCTGCCTGAACCCCCAACCGGCTTTTTTCTTTTATTTTGAATTCTGCTTTTCATAACTTCTATTAATGCTTCACCGAACTTCCAGATATCCCCCGCTCCCAGAGTGATCACCATATCCCCGGCACGAACAAGATCCGCTACGTATTCCGGGATTTCCGTTTTATCTGCCACATAATGGACTTCTTTATGTCCCAGTGAAGCGGCCGTATCGGTTATCAATTTTCCGGAGACGCCCTCCATCGGTTTTTCTCTGGCCGGATAAACATCGGTACCTATCAACACATCCACCTGCAGAAAAGATCTGGCGAAATCCATATAAAAATCACGTGTCCGTGAATAGAGATGCGGTTGGAACAGGGCCAGAAGGCGCCGTTGCGGCCATCCGCGGCGGGCTGCCTGAAGTGTCGCCAGAATTTCACTGGGATGATGAGCATAATCATCCACTACCATGACGTCATTGATCACAGCTTTATGCTCAAATCTCCTTTTAACGCCGCTGAATTTCTCCAGTCCGGATTTTATCTTTTCAAACGGTATGTCGAGTTCCAATCCCACAGCAATGGCAGCCAGAGTATTCAGAACATTATGTTCTCCCGGAATCTTCAATTCAATCCGGCCAAGTTTATACTTCATATAATTGATATCAAAGGCTATACCACCGTTTTTATGTTCCACATTATAGGCCTGAATATCCGCCTGTTTATTGAATCCATAAGTGGTAATACTTCTCTCGATCCTCGTCAATATTTCCTGAACTCCCGGATTATCCAGACAGATAATAACCCGCCCGTAAAAAGGCACTTTGTTGGCGAACGAGATGAATGAATTCTTGAGATCATCCAGGCTGTCGTAAGATTCCAGATGATCTGCTTCAATATTGGTGATTACCGCAATGGTCGGAATCAGTCTCAGGAATGATTTATCGTATTCATCCGCTTCTGCAACCAGGAACTCGCTGTCTCCCAGTTTAGCGTTCGTCCCCAGTGCTCTTACCTTTCCTCCGATGATCAATGTGGGATCGAGTTCTCCCTCGCTTAGAACTGCACCGGTTAGAGAGGTTGTGGTTGTTTTACCATGAGTGCCGGCAATGGCAATTCCAAACTTCAGCCGCATCAGTTCGGCCAACATCTCCGCCCGTTTGATAACCGGGATCTTTCGGCGATAAGCTTCCTGAACTTCCGGATTATCCGTGGTAACCGCCGATGAATAAACCAGGACATCTGCATCCTTCACGTTTTCCGGAACATGCTTATCTGAAATTCTGACACCGCGTTTTTCAAGATATTCAGTTACATCGCTGAGAGATTTATCTGAACCGCTGACTTTATAACCCAGGTTTACCAGTACCTCTGCGATGCCGCTCATACCAATGCCACCTATTCCGACAAAATGAATATTTTTAATTTTTCCGAGCCGTATCTTCATGCTTCTCTTTCATAAGTTTAAGGATCTGATCCGCAATTACATCTGCCGCATCAGGTCTCGCTATCTCTTTCCAGCGGCGACCCATATTTTCTGCCAGATTTTTATCCTGCAGCAATTTCTTGATAGAATCCAAAATCTCAGTTTGGAAATTTTCTTTTTCGGTTATGACAAATGCTGCGCCCTTTTGAGCGATGCTTTTTGCATTTTTCTCCTGATGACCGGCCGCAGCAGCAGGATACGGTACCAGAATGCACGGTTTGGCTACCAGTGCCAGTTCAGCCAGCGTTACCGCACCTGCCCTGCTGATAATGATATCTGCCACTGAATAAGCCTTATCCATATCTTTTATATACTCTCTTAATACTATCCCTTCCTGATGGGAAACAGGATGATTTGCCACTTCATCAAAATTTTTCTCACCGGTCTGCCAGAGAATCTGAATATCAGTTTGATGCAGAAGTTCAGAACCAATTTTTATCAGTGCCCTGTTCAGGGAACGGGCACCCTGGCTTCCGCCGAAAACCAGCAGCACCGGCCTGTCCGGTTTAAATCCCCAGAAATCTGCTACCGTGCCTTTTTCCACTATAGTGAGAGAACGACGGACAGGTACTCCGCTCACCACAATCTCCCCTTTTGCCCGAGGCAGGTGCTGTTTTACGTCCTGGTAGGGCACACAAATCACATCTGCATAGCGTGATAACCAGCGTGTCGTGACACCGGGAAAACTATCCTGCTCCTGGATGAGTATCGGAATTCCGAGCTTTGAGGCACAGTATACCACAGGTCCGCTCACATAACCTCCGGTTCCTACGACCACTGCCGGCTTCGATTTCAGGAGAATAAACAGGCTCTGGAAGAGACTGATTACAAGTTTAAGCGGAAAAAGCAGATTTTTCAAGGTAAAATAGCGCTGAAATCCGGAAATCCATATCGTACGAAAGGGAATTCCTTCCCGGGGGATAATACTATTTTCAATACCGCGTGTTCCACCCACATACAGGAACGAAAATGCACCTTTTTCCTTCAGTGTTTGAAGAATTGCCAGGGCCGGATAGACATGCCCTCCAGTACCCCCGCCGGCAAATATAATTTTTCCTGCTAATGGTTTCATTTTATGTAATTTAACTTTCTGTTTTTAAAATTCTGAACTGCCCTGCTGGCAAACTGATAATTTCGAACCTGCACATCATAAAAAGCTCTGGCCGAAATATTCAGCAGAAGACCCGCTGAGAGACAGGCAGTAATCAGGAAGCTTCCTCCGTAACTGACGAACGGTAACGGCAAGCCGGTAGGCGGTGCCAGATTTGCCGCAACCATCATATTGATCAGTGCATAGAAAATAATATTGGCCGTAAGACCGAAAGCCAGATACTTGCTGAACCTGTCCGGAATATTCTTGATGATAAGGATACCCCGCCACATCAGGATGAAAAACAGGATCAGGACAAACACAGTGCCCAGAAAACCCCACTCTTCTCCGATAATAGAAAAAATAAAATCGGTATGAGCCTCCGGCAGAAAAAATAATTTCTGGTTACTCCGTGCGAAACCCACGCCGGTTATACCACCCGCACCGAGGCTGTAAAGAGATTGAAGAATCTGATAACCTTTTCCCAGATTGTCCTGCTCCGGATGAAGAAATGCCTCAACACGGGCAAATTTATAAGAAGAAAATTTAATTATCAGTGCAGCCACCGGAGTGAACGTGAGTAAGCTGACAGCAAAATATCTTACAGGTATCGGCGCCACAAAAAGTATGGCCATACCGATCATGGTCAGCATGAAGGCGGAACTGAAATCCGGCTGAATGACGATTAAACCTGCCAGAAATACAATGTAAAAGACGTGCGGAACGAATCCCTGTGAAAAACTCTTGAGATATTGTTCCTTGCGGGATAGCGAATCCGCCAGAAAGAAAATAAGCGAAAGACGTGCCACATCACTTACCTGGATATTGAACGGTCCCATCCGGATCCAGCGGCCGCCACCGCTTGCATAAAGGTACACCAGTAGAAAGAGACTGATCAGCAAAAGGAAAAATGTTTTTTTCTGAAGTTTTTCATAGGGAAATTTATAGGCAATCATCATCAACACTATACCCACGAAAACCCACAGAAGCTGCCTCTTCAGGTAATAAAGATGATCGTGCCTGAATTTATCAGCGTAAAAGGCACTGGCACTATAGACCATAATGATCCCGAAGGCCATCAATGCCAGAACGGTATAAAAAATCCAGTAATCCAGCTGATTTTTACGCATCAATTTAATTTCTCTACTATTTTTTTAAACTGCCGGCCCCGGTCTTCGAAATCTTCGAACATATCAAAACTGGAACAACCCGGGGACAAAAGAACAATATCATCGGGAGAAGCAATGCTATATGCCTTCATCACGGCAGCTTTCAGGGTTTTTTCTCTTTCGACCCGAGTCACCTCTTTCCAGGCTTTTTCCATACGGTCTGCCGCCTGTCCGATCAGGACAACCTGCTTTACCCGCTCTTTCAAAAGGCTGTTTAATTCTGAAAAATCTCCCCCCTTATCCTTCCCGCCGGCAATCAGAATAATACCGCGGTCAAAGCTTTTCAGTGCATAGCCCAGAGAATCTACTGTCGTTGCTTTTGAATCGTTGATAAAAGTAATTTTATGCAGGTTACGGACCAGCTCCAATCGGTGCTCAATGCCTGTAAATTTACAGATTTCCTTGGAGATGATTTTATCCGGTATGTGCTGAAGCACAGCAACCAGCGATGCCACCATCATGTTATAGCGATTATGCGGACCCCTCAGATAGGTATTTTTCAAATATATCTGCCTGTTCTCGTTTCCGATCCGGATGAAAATGATATCATGATCCCAGTATGCACCATCTTCTTGGTGCGGTTTCATACTGAAAACCAGTTTTTTTGGAGCTGCATCTTTGAGTGATTTACCTAAATAGGTATCGTCCCGGTTATATATCAGGATATCCTCACTGGTCATATTCTTTAGAATATTCAACTTGGCTTGAGCATAGGCATTAAAATC
>JAFGSO010000055.1 GCA_016934605.1 Calditrichota bacterium
ATCTCCCGATTTTTAAATCAGAAAATATTTATTTCTATATCCGGAACTGCCGGTTTAAGCGAAACCAGTTCCGATTTTATTCTGTCTTCAGGGATTTATACCATATTATAGGAAAAAATATTAATAATTGAAATCATTTTATGGCATCCGGTGGTTAACCATTTTACCATAGCCCTCCTTAGTGTTGCTGTTTTCCTGGATATTCTGGGACGACTGCTCCAGAATGACAAGTATCATTTTGTCGCCTGGATAAATCTGTTTCTGGGGACTACCGGTGTGTTTACCGTTATCACCGGTCTGTTAGCAAGAGGAGCATACAGAACATTCCGGTGCGGCACACGATCTCATGAAAGGCCATGTGACGATGGGTTTTATTTTTTTAATTTGGTTAATTCACAAACCTTGCCGTGAATAGTCGATGCAAGGATTTATTTCTCTGTGCTTTGTGACTGATTATTCATATGCCACAGTAACCACAGAACACCATTTAATTATTCTCCCATGATGAATTCTGTAACATATTTACCTACCAGACTTTGCGCCCTGGTATCATGGAACTTGTGATTTTTCCGGGTCGACTTTTGATATTTTCTCAGAAGTTTTCTCAATAATGATGTCATAAATCCGATAATGAACTGGATGTTTTAAAAACTCTGACAGAACATTTTTCCTGTTCCGAATGATATAAGTACAATATGAAGGTGGATAAATATTATGTTTAGATTTAAACAAGCCGGGATCATAATATTATTAAGTCTTCTTCCGTCGATTTCCCTTTATGCTCAGGAGAGTTCGGACATGGTTTATTATACCGGACTGCATCTGGCTGCTAACGGTTATTTTCAGGAAGCACGTCAGAAATTTGATATTGCATTGAAGAGAGACCCTCTCTCCGTAGCTGCCAGAATGAATCTCGATGTTGTTGAGCAGGTCCTCTCAGATTTCCTATCAGGAAAAGCCGCCATGTATTACTTCAAAGCCATAGAACTTGGAAATGAAGAACGGTACAATGATAAAATCGGTTTACTCGACAGTGCACTTACCATCAGTCCGGGTTTCGGACTGGCCTATAACGAGATGGGTATCGCCTATGTTAAAAAGGAGCAATATGACAGTGCTATAATCAGTTATAATAAGGCAATTGCTCTTATCCCGGATCGTCCTGAAATCTATTTTAATAAGGCACTGTCCTGCGACAAAATTGGTGAGTATGGGCAGGCTGTCGATTCTTATGAAAAATTTCTGGAAAAGGCCGGCGATTACAATCCCATCATAGTACTCTATGCCACTCAACGGATCCGCGAAATCCGACAACCTGACTCCCCGTAAATATTCAGCATAAAATTTCTTGTCTGAAATCATCTGCATTTTTAGTTCAATTTTGTGACAACATATTGAACCTTCAGTCGTATATGCATATATTATTTTAACTTTCTGAAGCTGATTCAATAAATAAAGAGGGGTTGAAATGAGAGTATCTGTTTTTCTTTTAACATTTTTCCTTATTGCCGCTACCATGGCGGCTGATTTTCAGAAAAAAGAGCAGCTGAATCTGGAGGCTGAAGGCATAAAGACCTTGAAGGTTGACTGTGCAGCCGGTTTTCTGAAAATAAGCGGGATTAAAGAAAGCAACGTGATCGCGGTGCAGGCAGATATCATTTTGAATAATATAGAAAGTGATAGAGCGGAAGAGTTTCTGGAAAAATACTTACGGCTGGAATTAATTCGCGATGGAAATACAGCCCGGCTGGTCAGCCAGTTCGATTTCAAAAAATCATTTTTCGGATCACTTTTTGGTGAGAATCCGGGAGGAGTAGTGGATCTGACTGTGCAGGTTCCTGAAGGTATGGATGTAGAAGTGGATGATGGATCAGGATTTATCGTCATCAAAGATCTGACTTCAGATGTTGAAATCGATGATGGGTCAGGAGAAATAACTTTGAAAAATATTAGCGGTAATATTCGGATTGATGACGGTTCCGGTGAAATCTCTATTGAAAACATCAGCGGCGATGTCAGTATTGACGACGGTTCGGGTGAAATCAGCATCCGTAACATTACGGGTAACGTGCGGATTGATGACGGTTCAGGATCGATTAATATCGATGGTGTAGAAAAAGATGTCAGGATTATCGATTCCGGAAGCGGTGGAGAGAATATCCGCAATGTAAAAGGGCGGGTTATTACTCAGGATTAATTTCTGCACACTTGCGACGATGTTTCACAAATTGACCGCCTTCAAACTTAAGCTGGTATTGAATTATCAGTTTTATTAATGAAATTGTCATTTTCAATTATATTTAATATGATGGGCGTAGAAGAGCAAATTCCTATAGAATAAAGCCTAGCCTTGCCACCGTTTTATTACCTACTATTTTTATTAAAACGCAACACATGCCCTCTAATTACTAAACCGTTTGCGAATTTTATCCTTGTCTGTTTATTTTTGAATTGTTTGTCCGGTAATGACCAGGTCAGAAAGCAATTATGCCCGATTCGTCATCAGAATTTCAAAATTTTCATTCAGTAGATTTCAGACATTTTATTAATAGTATTTTTGAACAGCAATCCGCATATAGAAAATCTTGCCCTTTTGAGACTTTGCAAGATCGAAGAGCCAGGCTGGGAAAGCTTGAGAAGTGGATTCTGGACAACCGTTCCCACATAATAGAAGCAATATACAGCGATTTTCGCAAACCACCGGCTGAAACCGAGTCACAGGAAATATTTCTGGTTTTAAAGGAAATTCGCCATGCAAGGCGACATCTCAAAAAGTGGATGAAACGGCATCCGGCCAGGCGGACACTTCCTCTTCTGACAGTTCGATCCTGGATAGAATATGTGCCTAAGGGGATAGTTCTTATCATTTCTCCCTGGAATTTTCCTTTTCTGCTCACTGCCGGTCCCCTGATTTCTGCCCTGGCTGCCGGAAATTGCGTCATAGTGAAACCCTCCGAATTTGCACCCTCTACCGCCCGGCTGGTCAGGAAAATGGTTAAAGATCTTTTTCCGGAACAGGAAGTGGCAGTAGTGTGCGGTAGCAAAGAGGCAGCTTCAGAACTACTGAAATACCCCTTTGACCATATTTTTTTTACCGGCAGCAGTGAGGTGGGGAAAAAAGTAATGTATGCTGCAGCACAGAACCTTTGTCCAGTCACTCTGGAACTTGGGGGGAAGTCTCCCGCTGTGGTGGACGAAACCGCGAATCTGAAAGATGCCGCTCAAAAAATAGTGTGGGGTAAATTTTTCAATGCCGGCCAGACCTGTATTGCCCCTGATTATGTTCTGGCACATGAGAAAATATTCCTCCAGCTTGTTGATCTCATGAAAAATGAAATTGTAAATTTCTACGGTAAAGATCAGCAGGAACAGATGAGTAGCAATGATTTCGCCCGAATTATTGATCGGCGTCATTTTAATCGTCTGAAAGATCTTCTCCGGGATGCCCTGAATAAAAATGCTCACCTGGAAACCGGGTCTATTCCTGCGAATTCTGAAAAGTTTATTCCGCCGACAATCCTGACAGATGTAAACGAAAATATGAAAATAATGCAGGAAGAAATCTTTGGACCGATTCTTCCTGTCATTGATTATCAAACGCTGGAAGAGGCAATTGACATGATAAACCGCCAGTCAATTCCTCTGGCTGTCTATGTTTTCAGCGGTTCGAAGAACTCGGTAAAAAAAGTATTCCTCCATACCCGCTCGGGCAGCGGTGCCATTAATGAGGTGGTTGTTCAGTTCATACATCCTGAGTTACCTTTTGGAGGACGGGGCAAAAGCGGATTCGGGAGTTCACACGGATTTTACGGATTCAAAACTTTTTCTCATGAAAAATCATTTGTCAGCGGAAACCGCTGGACACCAGTTAAACTGCTTTATCCGCCTTACAGCAAATTCAAAAAAAAGATGATTAACACTCTGATTAAGTTTTTTTAGGACGTTCAGACAATATCTGTCGAATTTCTGTCGGAAAACATTCATACTTAAATATTCGACTCTTTTCTGATGAATTCTCAAAACCTGGATTATGATTACATCATCATCGGCTCCGGATTTGGCGGATCGGTGGCTGCTCTGCGGCTTTCGGAAAAAGGATACAAGGTGCTGGTATTGGAGAAGGGTAAGTGGTTCAAAGCGGAAGATTTTCCTAAAACAAACTGGAATCTGAAACGCTGGTTGTGGATTCCTCTGCTCAGATTTTTTGGTTTCTTCAAAATCTCATTTTTTCGTCACATCACTATTCTCTCCGGTGTCGGGGTAGGTGGGGGTTCTCTGGTGTACGCCAATACACTGCCTCTTCCCAAAAAGGAATTCTTCAGCGCAAAAAGCTGGGCGCACCTGGCGGACTGGGATGAAGAATTAAAAATTCATTACCGGACAGCACTGACGATGCTGGGGGTATCACCCAATCCCCGACTGGAAACCGGTGATCTGGCGCTAAAAAAGTTGGCGGCAAAAGAAAATCTGGCTAACGAGTTTGAACCGACAAATGTGGCGGTATTTTTCGGGGAGCCGGAAGTTGAGGTTCCGGATCCATATTTCAGCGGTGAGGGACCTGTCCGGGAAGGTTGCCGGTTCTGCGGCGGCTGCATGACCGGCTGCCGTTATAACGCGAAGAATACCCTGGACAAGAAC
>JAFGSO010000056.1 GCA_016934605.1 Calditrichota bacterium
AAGAAACAACCGGCGATCCCACTGTTTTCTCCGATATCTGTACATGACAGTTTGCCGTACCTCCGCGCATTTCCGGACCGTACGATGGAATCCAGGAAACATGGTATCCTTCCATCATTCCTGCCTGGGCCAGTCCAACACCCAGCAGCAGAATGCCCTGTCCGCCGAACCCGGCAGCTTTTATGGCAGGATTTTGATATTTCTCTTCAGGAGTGGTCTGTGAGAATGCCTTTTCCTGCAACTCATTGAGACCAAGTTGCTCTTTAATTTCCTTGGCATTTGCTATGTATTTTTTCATTTGCCGGGGCTCGATTTCGTTGGAACGATCCCGAAAAACTCCCAGGGGGAATACCCTGGTCATCTCTTCTTCTATCCATTTCAGGGAATCAACCGGATCCATTTTCCACCCGGAAGGGCAGGGGGACAAAACTTCTACCAGAGAGTATCCCTTTCCGTCTATCTGATTTTTAATCGCTTTCCGGACAGCCATCCGCGCTTTGGCCCGGTGTTTAACATCATGAAGAGAAACCCTCTCCAGATAAACCGGTGCGTCGAGGCTGTTTAAAAGTTCGCAGACACGCACGGGTGAACCCTCATTCAGCGGATCACGCCCGCGGGGAGAAGTGGTTGTCTTCTGCCCCACCAGGGTCGTGGGAGCCATCTGGCCGCCAGTCATACCGTAAATGGCATTGTTTATGAAGAGGACCGTGATATTTTCTCCGCGGTTAGCGGAGTGAATCAATTCAGCTGTCCCGATGGCAGCGAGGTCACCATCCCCCTGATAACTCACCACAATACTATGAGGATGAGCACGCTTTATCCCGGTTGCAGCAGCAGCAGCTCGCCCGTGCGCAGCCTGAATATTGCCTGTATCGAAATAGTAATACGCAAATACACTGCATCCCACCGGACTTATGATCACGGATTGATCAATTACACCAAAATCTTCCAGTGCCTCTGCCAGAAATTTATGAACATTGCCATGGCCGCAACCCGGACAGTAATGAGTACTCTTTTTATCCGGATTGGGATTACGGAAATATTCGTCGTAAAATGCCGTCGATTTCGTCCATTCTGTTTTTGCCATTCTTTATCCCCTCTATGGAATATTAGGATTTCTGATAATGAATTTTAATCTGTTCAACCAGTTCTTCCGCACCTGGGACATTTCCGCCCATCCTGTTGTAGAAGTATACCGGTACTTTGAACTCAGCTGCCAGACGTACATCATCCAGCAGCTGTCCGTTACTCATTTCGGTAACCAGGAAAGCCGTTCCATGATCAGCCATTTCCTTGATTGTTTTTTTAGGAAAAGGAAAGAGGGTGATTGGCCGGAGCATTCCAACCTTTAAACCCTCCTGACGCAGCAGATCCACCGCAGACCGTACCATCCGGGATACAATCCCATAAGCAATGATGACAAATTTGGCATCATCCAGATGATAATCCTCAAAACGAACTTCTTTTTCCTGAATAATACTATACTTTTTCTGGAGCTTCCGGTTATGTTCTTCCAGTTCGTCCGGATCCAGATAGATAGAGCTGATAAGGTTTTTTTTGCTTTCAACATCACCGTAGATAGCCCAATCCTCACGCGGAAATTCGGTCCGTGGTTCAGGGAATGAAACCGGTTCCATCATCTGACCAATGAAACCATCGGTGAGGATGAAAGTGGGATTTCGGTATTTGAAAGCAAGATCAAATGCATCCATAGTCAGATCGCACATTTCCTGGGCACTGTTGGGAGCCAGGACAATATTCTTGTAATTCCCGTGTCCGCCTCCCTTAACTACCTGATTATAATCACTCTGCTCCGGTGCGATATTGCCAAGACCGGGTCCACCGCGGACGACATCCACCACCACGATCGGCAATTCGGCGCCTGCTGCATAGGACACACCTTCCTGTTTAAGGCTGATACCAGGACTCGATGAAGCGGTCATCGAACGGATTCCTCCGCTCACCGATCCATAGAGCATGTTTATGGCAGCCACTTCACTCTCTGCCTGAATAAACGTCCCACCCACCAGCGGAAGGTAATAGGAGGCCGCTTCAGCAATCTCTGATGCGGGAGTAATCGGATATCCGAAATACAATCTGCATCCGGCCAGAATAGCCCCTTTGACTACAGCATAATTTCCTTTCAAAAGTTCTTTTGCCATCAGACCGGTACCTCCTCTTTTTCAGCCATTACATGCCCCTTTTTGTAAACAGAAATTGCCTCCGGTTCCGGACAGGCATAAAAACAGACATTACATCCTGTACAGCCTTCCCCAATGTAATAGGCATAATGGTATCCTTTGGTATTGAATTTTTCATGAAATTTGAGAACATTCTGCGGGCAGGCGTCAATACACAGACCGCATCCTTTACAGAGTTCCGGTTCGATGATGGTGATGTTTTTTTTCAGCACTTTTTCTCCCATGTGGAATTCCTCATAAAGATTCGTTAAAACATTCACTAATTAGTTTATGAATATTATTAAATGATTTCGTCAAAACATCTCATTTTAAGCCAAATTAAAGAATCTGAACTTTTTTATCAAGAAAAATAATAAATTTACACAAACCAATAAAAATTAGGCAATTAATAACCTTTTTTAAAAAAAACGATTGTTATCTATTGTCTAAAATTGTGTAAATTTTTAATTCAGTTGGATTGGAAAATCTGATACCCTTTCTCGGAAAGAAACACCCGGGAATATGGAATCACTTCCGTTCACTTACTGCAAAAAACCTCTTAACCGATGGATCCAGAGGTTTGAAATTTTATTTGGAAATCAGTTTAAATATGAAGCTGTAACCTATTTATCAATGCCGGTCAACGCTTTAATATATTGCAGCCTTTCGTACATTTCCGGATCTTTTCTCCGGCTTAAACTGAGCCTGCCGCGGAAA
>JAFGSO010000057.1 GCA_016934605.1 Calditrichota bacterium
AAATTATCGTACAGCACACGAACTGAATCCGCAGGGAGATTAGCCGCAGGATCCCAGCCACTGACAACTGCTGAGAGGTTATATCCAATAATTTTATCCCTGTCCAGTTTCCGATTATTATAGGTGCCACCACCCCAGGTATCGGGAAATCGCACAAATCCGGAATCATTAGGTACGATTGTACCATCAGTTTCCCTCTCGATAAAGGGAATTTTTAATTCAAACCAGTCCGCCTGTGCATCCAGAACCAGCGCATTCTCATAGATATATTCTTCTGCAGGATCATTCGGAGTCGGACGATCTGCGATATGAACACGAAATACCATATACTCCGGATGGGTCGGTGCCTCAAGGACCTTGATCCAGATGCTGAATGAATCACTGATCACCCAATCAAGTGTTTCCGTACTGTCTGTACGGTAAATTAAATTTCCAAAACTGCCCCACTGGTGAAATTCACCAATAACGTAATGGGCCTCCATGGAACCGGTCCCTTCCACGAAATCGCTATGGTTGTCTGCCAGATCTATCCGGCTCGGGGCCCCTTCAACGTTTGCCTCGTACAGGGAATCAACCACTGAGCTGTCCATGTTATCGATGACAAATGTCTGGGCACTTAAAACCTGAAACAAACCGACTGAGAGTACAATAAACAGTACACGCCAGTTTTTCATAATTCCTCCTTCATTAAAATGTTATGATGTAAAATCAAAATGCTTCCCTCCAGGCAATTTCCGAACTTCCTTACCAGATACTTAGTACTAAAAACTGTTCTTCTCTCAAATACACCCCCTTTCACTTTTCCGTTCATTTCAGTTATTTAAAGATTTTCAGCTAATTAATAATACATGTCGCGAACTACAAATTTAACCGGATCATGGGTAATAATGTCCCGGGAATTTTTCACTTTTTGAAAGAGCAGCACGCTGTCAATTTTTACCGTGTATGCATACCGTAAACTATCTGTTAATTTCAGTTTCAGTTGCGCGAATTTCATGTCTGAATAAAAATCGGATATCTGATCCTGGGCGGCATTCTGTAGAAACTTTTGCAGAACCCTTCTATACTCAGGACTTTCCTGAAAATCAATTAAATCTTCCTCGGTGATCACCAAACCGCTTCTTTTATTCAACAGCCACTGCCGCGCCAAAATTTCATCCTTCTGTATCTCTATTTCTCTTCGAACGGTGGGATGTTTATGAAGGTCTTTTTTCCGCGCCTCTTCTGCCAGATACTTATTTCTGACAACAACACCGATAGCATTTTTCAACTGCGAAACCATTTTGACCTGAGGACGGTATCCGGCTGGCATATTTCCTAATATACCAAGAAATTCACCAACTGTCATTTGTCCGTCACGATAAGTGATAAGAACCTCATCCAGAATATCCTCAAGGTGATTTCGGGAAAGTTTGATTTCTTCATCACTCAGGTAGACCGGTAATGGATTATCGGACGTTTTGTTTTGAACGATTTGGGAGAACTGCCGGGATATTTCGTAAAAAACCGGGGGATTCAGTTCTAAATCTTTGTCAAGCATAACCTCTTTTATGTAAGCATTGGCAAGCGGTGCTGCTTTCCTTTCAAAAAGAATTTTTTGCAGCTTGTTTTTTGTGTGAGCATAATCATATTCTGATGTGAATTTATCGATTGTACCACCCGTTACCTGCACAATCATGTATCCTTCTGAGACTTTTATAGGACCCCGGATTTCTTCCTCTTCCATTTCAAAGATTTCCTGCTCGATCGCAGGCTCCAGATCACCAAAAGTTGCATCCAGTGATATCCCCTTTCTGTCCTTTGCAGGATCTACAAGCATTATTTCTTCAAATTCAGTATTTTTTAGCTTGTCAAGGTAATGTTGGGCATTACCTGATTTCGTAGTAAGGATATAATTGAAATATACTTTTTTCTTCGAAAATTCGTAAGCTTTCTGAAATTCATCCTCCGAAATGTTAATTTCCGAGGCCACCACCTGCCGATACAGTTCTTTTATCAGTTCCTTTTCTGTAATAAAATTCAGATAGGCTGAAACCAGGGAATCCTGATGAAGATTCTGCGAAAGAGCAGCCTGAGCAAACAATTTCTGATCAATCAGATAATTAATCTGATTGATGTAGGCTTCCCCATAGGTTATTCCCTTGCCCCATTTTGGATTCAGTTCGAAACTTCTTTGTATTTGTTGCCAATCCAGATTCCTCTCACCTGCAGTCGCAATAATTTCCCGATCCGTCTGCGATTCCTTTCTGCAACTCAGCAATAAAAGCAGATGGAAGAGAATGATTGCAAGTGAATTCTTTATTCTAAATTTTTTCATATTCTCAAAAAATATATATTTTTTTTAACAAATAACAACAGTTATTTACAAAAATAAACCCCATAATCCAACCAGAAGTCCCAGAAGAAACACGGATAAAAGCCATCCCGGTCGATCCGCAATTTCCCCCTGGGTTGAACTCATTCTTCCTTTAATTATCAATTTTAGATCCCTCAGATAAATCAGTGTTTCACCTATTCTGCTGCCAGTGAAACTCTTTGTCAGGAAGCTGGTGAAAATCATCACCAGGGCCGATACCACAAACAGGACGACGGCGTAATAGAGAGAATTCGCCACCAATACATTGTCAATAAATTCAATACCGGACACCCATGTCGGATCCAGAA
>JAFGSO010000374.1 GCA_016934605.1 Calditrichota bacterium
ACTCATGTATTTTCTCCGATTACAACCTTTCCGCCTTATTCCATTCCCGGCAATTCAGCGGAGTTTTCCTCCGGTTCATCAAGATATTCGGACAAAACGCCAAAGCGAGCCCACCTCAATCCAATCTGAATCAGAATAAAAAATTGCAGAAGAACAAAATGAAGCAAAATCAGAAACAAACCGCTTTCGGAGATTTTATCCTGAATATGCCAGTAGATCAGGGCAGATACCACCCACAAAGCAAACATCAAAATATATACAGCATACCAAACAAGGGGTCTGCGAATGACTATTTTGAAAGAGGAGAGAAATTCCCGGAGAATACGCCTGGATTTGTTTTTAACCACCAGAAGCCTGGTTATATCCAGAAGCAGTAGACACCACAATACCACCAGTCCAAAAATTATCATGGCTGTTATGAAAAAATAAAAATAATGATATTCAACCGCGGGTGACGGTATCAGAAACAGCAGGGGAAGAATGAAAATTAAACTTATCAGGAAACCTGCCAGGAGAACAAATGGATACAGCAGCAAAATCTTGAACATCTGCCACATAAAACAGACTGATTCTGACCAGAATATCCTCAATTTTACCCGTTCTCTGTTGAAATAGTTGAAATAGTAATGAAGGATTCCACCGCTCAGAAGCACAAGAAGGAGCGGATACAATAGGCCACCAATTCGCAGCGGAAAAAGAAAACCATGAATCAGTGGTTCGGCATAGTGATAAAATTCAGCATAGGCCATGTAAACATTCTGATTCCGGAGTAATTCGACGGCCAATCTGTTTGCAAAAAAATCATGGAATATTTTCTGATAAGGAAAAAGCGCCAGAACTGCAATAGCCAGATTTAAAAGCCAGAAGAGCAGAATTAGTTTCCAAAGAAAAAACGTTTTGTAAATACCTCTCATGATTTTGAGAAACATACATTTTCTCTTTTAATCCATCAAAACGGAAATGTACTTGTAAGAGCCTGCTGAAAAAGCCTCAACGATTTCAACCAGTGCCTGAGGAATGGCGTTTGGTTCTCACGCGTTGTTAGCGAATTGTTCGTCCAGTTCAGATCGAGCCAGAGAACAGAATTCGGATCAATCTCTGCTGAGACGATTCGGTCTGGACGGATATATCGTAAAACCAGGACCGAATCCTGCCCGTCCCATAATTCTTTAACTGTATCCCCGGAGGAAAAATGGCATATAATTTCAACGGGGAATGTGAAACTACCTTCGCGCCGGATAATTACCTCAGAAGTCAACTCCGGTTGAAGCAGATCAGCTGACTTTTCGACAGGCGATTCGGTGAATGAAATCCGCTCTACACTGTAATCGATGGTGGAGGTATCGCCAAGAGCCTGATCAAAAAACCAGTCCAGCTCTTTTCCGGATATCTCGTTCACGGTTGAAATGAAATCGGTGGTCTTGGGATGTCTGAACTTATAACGGTTCACATAAGTCTTGAGGACACGGTCCATGGTATTCCTTCCCAGATATCTTTCCAGTGTTTTCAGAATAAGAGCTGATTTATCATACGAATACAATCCGCTTTCGCGGCGGGAATATTCCCAGCTGGGTGCCAGCACAATATTCAGATCCGGTTTTTTCATATATCGCACCCGATGACGACTAATTCGTGGTATAGGGATACCGAAAAGTTCCGCGAAAGAACCCGCATCCCCATACATAGAAGCCATGATTTTGGCGGTTGTATAGGTGGTAAAGCCTTCATCAAGCCAGGGTTCTTCTGCTTCATTACTGGCCAGGATTCCATAAAAATACTGATGTATATATTCATGGATAGTCACTTCCTCGGGAAACAGGCGGATATTGCCGGGAAGCTTCCATATGCTGCCGCAGGAAATGAAACAGGGATACTCCATGCCAGAAGCTTTGAAAGCATAAAATGGGGGATCCACCAGCGTCAGATTGGGATATGGATAGGGCAGAAGCAATTGGTTCAAGCGACGCATGACTCCATCAATCGCTTCAAAATAGCGCGCAATCTGATTTTCATGGGCAGGCGCATAGAGTAATCTGACACGGGTATGGTCAATATCCCAAAATTTTTCCCGGTATCCTGGCCAGGCAGTGATTACAAAATCATGAACATCCTCGGCCCGCCATTTCATTGTCTTCAGAGAATCATCCAAATTTTCCTCAAGCAGAATTCCGGTTGAAGCGGCGACATATTCCGTCGGTAGGGTGAGTTCAACTTCGTATACTCCAAAATCAGCATAAAATTCGCTGTTACTGAAGAACTGGTGACAACTCCACTCACCGTCCTCATAGACGCCCATTTTAGGAAACCACTGGGCAATCATGAAGAAGTTGTGGGCAAAACCGGTACGGGCTACTATTTGGGGCAGGCGGCAGGTAAACCTGACCCGCATGGTCAACTCCTCACCACGCCGAACAGGACGGGGTAGTGAAATCCGGATCACCGTGGAATCATCTTCATTCCCGTCATCCAGATGTATAAATTCAATCCGATCGGTCAGATCACCAAGGTCCTCCGCCTCAAATCGTGATATCTCAATCCCGCCGGGCTGTTCCAGCGAAAAAAATGAAGATGATGCAGAACTTTTTGAAACACCCGACATAAAACTGGATTTTACAGAGCGGAAAGCATTCATGTACAGATGAAATCGGACCTCCTCCGCAGGATTTTTATCGAGATTGATCCAGCGTATTTCTTCCGAACCCTCTAAAATTTTTTTATCGGTGTTCAGAGTAACGAATATCCGGTAATTTGCATTTCTGGGAGACAATGGATGCTTAAAAATAACCTGAGAGTGAAGAGAAAAAACTGAAATAATCAGCAGTAAGGTTGTTCTGGTCATCGTCATGGAAAATCTTCCCGGACTAAAAATACCACTTAAAATTTAATACCACATCCGGGTAGTTTCAGAGAGAAATAGAAAAGACTTAAGGAATATCGAAGCCTGAGATACAAACTCTGTTTCTTCCGTTTTCTTTTGCTTTATAGAGTGCTTTATCGGCATTGAGGATTAACTGATAGGCCGTTTTTCCGTCTTCAGAAAAACTGGAAACTCCGGAACTGATGGTCAGCTTTCCCCCTTCAACAGAGCGGATTTTCGGTAACTCCAGGTTTTCGACGATCTGACGAAGTTTTTCAGCCGTTTTTTTGGCGTCTTCTTTGGTCAGTTCAGGACAGATAATACAGAATTCTTCACCTCCGTAGCGACATACAATATCACTGGTCCGGGTATTTTCCAGCATGGCATGCGCGATCTGTCTAAGAATCAGATCACCTGACTGATGTCCGTAAGTATCGTTATAGTTTTTAAAAAAATCGATATCGATCATGATCAGGGAGAATACCGAATTGTGACGTTGAGCCCGGCTTATTTCCCGATTCAGTTGCAGCAGAAAATAGCGGTAATTATACAGATCGGTAAGAGGATCCGTAATAGCTTCTTTTTCAGCCCGCACAAACAGGAAGCGGAGCTGTTCCATAAGTAGCAGATTCTGGTACATATAGCTGGCCGAGCGGAAAAGAGTCTCCAGAAAACGGTATTCCCCGGAAGATATAAGATGATTTGATTTATGATTATCCAGGAAAATAAAACCCGTCCGGTATAAAGATTCGTTGGCAAGATATTCGCGCAGGTTTCCCAGAATAATATCCATATCCAGATCTTCCTGATCGTGCAGACTGGGCATGAATGACTCAAAAAGCGGGAGCGAACCTCCACTGGCAGATAGAGATTCCGGATCATTCATGGAAGTACCCAGATAGGCGAAAATAAACTGATTGGTTTCCAGGCTGGTCAGTAATGATTTCAATTTGGAATCGGTGACTTTATTCAGATCCCGGACAACCAGTATGGGATTTTTCTCAAAAAGGCTATGTAAAAGGGGGCTGGTTACCGGATATTTATAAGAATCCCATTTATCCCTGGTCATTCCTCGGGCATATTTGATTTCAATCTCCATTCTTTCCGGATCTAAATCCAGGAAGGCACATCGCTCAAAATGAAAGTGCTGGCAGATCTGATCTACCAGTACCCTCTTGAAATCGTCAGGATTATTAACGGTTTGTAACTCAGACAGAATGGATAAAACATTCTGTAAGGTGGTATTATATTCCCGCAACCGCTGGGAGGTGGTTTCAAGGCGCTGGTTAAATAATTCCAAATCCTGGACTTTTTTGGTCAGACGTTCTACTACCGATCGCTCATACTGGCCATGGAAGTATTCCCGTTCCTCACCCTTCAATATTTCCTTCTTGCCCCCAATGAACTCCATCATCTGATTGGGAAATTCATTAACATCTACCGGTTTCTGAATAAATCCATCACAACCCGCAATCAGTGACTGTTCCCGCGCATCCTTTTCATTAAGAGCAGTCAGCGCTATAATAACCGTATCTTTCAGGGTCTCCATACTCTTTAATTTGGTGGTTAATTCATCTCCACGAATATCGGGGAGATCTATATCCATCAAAATAAGGTTTGGTTTTTCTTTCAGAGCTTTTCGCATTCCGTCAAGACCGTTAACCGCTTCATAATACCGAAACGGCTTTTTATTCAGTATACGACGCATCAGAATACATGCGTCCGGATCGTCTTCTATGTAAAGAATTTTAATAGCCTTTCCGCTATTTTCAGACTTGTTCTTCACTGCAGAGACCTCTTTAACCAGTTGACTTCTTTGATCCTCGGACCTTAATTAATATAATTGGTTAAATATTCACAATCAATACAGAACTTTTCAGGGAAGGATTTAAAGCTGGCAGAACATATTATTTAGCAGTATTCGTTCTTGAAGCTACCAACCGGTCCAGTCCCTGATCCGATATTGAAATATATAAAATCTTTCCAAAGTCCATGTGGGCTAAAACAAATTTATTGTTTTTCCAAATAAATTTTGCCTGTTCTTCTTATAATCTTTTATCGGCATAATTCACAAACCTCATGATACCAGAGCACAAGATGAAGAACGTTAATAATATATAAGAATTTAT
>JAFGSO010000375.1 GCA_016934605.1 Calditrichota bacterium
AGGATGAAGTCCGCCGGTTGGCGGACCCCCGCCAGTGGGCGGGCAGGCTGCCCTTTCGGCGGGGATTAAGGAAGGTATAAAGGGTATAAAGATATAACGGTATTTGAGTAAAGAAGAGGCAAGTCTATTCGGAAAATTTTTATTTTGAGTTTAATATTTGGAATTTATTTAGAATTTAGAATTTGATTTTTCAGATACATCAGGTAATATTAGTCTTGCATCAAAAAATATCATAAATTAATTGTGCACTTTTAAAATCCGGATATTTGTAAGATATCTATATTGAACTGATCTTTTAATAAAGGTTATGAACCGGGATGAACAACATCAGAACATTAACGGCCACGGAGTATATTGAACCGCTACGCGAAGGTGGTTCGCTCCCGGCTATTGTCCGTGCTGATGATGAAAAAACTTATGTCATGAAATTTATCGGCGCCGGTCAGGGAACTCGGGCGTTGATCGCAGAACTCATTGCCGGTGAAATTGCCCGTGTACTGGGTTTTAACATCCCCGAACTTGTTTTTCTGGTGCTCGATCCGGTCATCGGCAACACCGAACCGGACGCAGAAATTCAGGATTTACTCAGGGCCAGTGCCGGGCTGAATCTGGGCATCGGATTCCTGAGACACTCGGCAGAGTTTAATCTGCTGGTACCACCCCATCCCACTCCGGAATTCGCCTCCAGGCTGGTGTGGTTCGATGCCTTTGTAACGAACTTCGATCGTTCGGCTAAAAACGTGAATATGTTGATACACCGAGAAAAGATATGGTTGATTGATCATGGAGCCTGTCTCACTTTCCACCACAACTGGCAGAATCACCTGATGCAGAGTGAAACTGCCTTTCCGTATATTAACCAGCATGTATTACTGCACCTGGCGGCACAAATTCCTGAAGCGGACCGGGAATGTAAATCACGTTTGAACAGTTCCGTCTTCGGGAAAATTATCAGCTTAATTCCGGATTCCTGGCTTAACGGTTTGCCATTTAACACTCCCACAGAGCGTCGTAAGGGATATCTGGAATTTTTGAATCACCGTCTGGAAGTGACTGAATATTTTGTAAAGGAGGCCATTCGTGCCCGATCGCAAATCGTTTGATTATGCTATTATTCGGGTGGTGCCTTTTGTGGAACGGCAGGAGTTCATTAATGTGGGTATAATTGTTTTCTGCCGAAGCCTCAATTATCTTCGTGCTTTAATCGATTTCGATCTGAAACGTGTGGCCAGTTTAAATCCGCAGGCCGATATGCAGATGATCCGATCACAGCTTCAGGCTATTTTAACCATCTGCGAAGGAAAGAATCCTGAATGTTCTTTGTGTAAACTCACCCGCTCAGAACGTTTTCACTGGTTGACCTCTCCCAGCAGCACCATCATTCAAACGTCACCTGTGCACAGCGGATTATGTACAAATCCGGAGGAAGTGATCCGGAAATTGTATGATTTCCTGGTAGATGCTTCAGGAAAACCGGAACAGGAAAATCTGGATATATAAAAGGGAATTTATGGTGTTCACTCACTCACTTGAGCAGGCCTGAGAATACAAATTGGTACTCCGGCATATATATTTTCCTGTTCGATAACGTAGTGTGAGAATATTTATTAAATGTGGGCAGGAACTTTTTAAAACAGATATCATATTTTAATTGCCAGTTCATTGGAATCCCACCCTGTTATTTCATTTATAGGATTTTTCAGGGGAGAACTTCTTTTACTTGGCTCTCTGAAGTAATTTGCTTAATATTATATTCATTTTTAACTGAGAGGAAAAACTTTGTTTATCAAATCCAGGGACGATATTGCACTTGTATGGAAAAATATCAGAATCAGCTATTCCGACCTTCTCCGACATATTCACCATTATACGACACTGTTTACCCGGCAGGATATTTCCAGGATTGCTATATTCTCAGGGAACCGGCTGGAGTGGATCTACGCCTTTTATGCCGGATGGAAGAATGGATCGGCAGTTGTTCCGGTAGATTTCATGGCACCGGCTGAAGATGTCGCCTACATTTTAAATGACTGTCGGCCAGAGATTATTTTCTGTTCCAGTGATACGTTGGAGACATTTGAAAAAGCACGTCTTTTACTTGATTACAATATTACTCTTCATGTATTCGAAGATCAGAAATACGATATCTCCGGCTATCCGGCGCATGATATTGATTTACCCGATCCGCAACAGACCGCTGTTATCATCTATACTTCCGGTACAACCGGATCTCCCAAAGGAGTCATGCTCTCTTACGACAATCTTCTGGCCAATATCGAAGCAGTCTCGAGGGATATCCCGATTTATACCCGGGACCGGCCGGTAATGGCTCTCTTGCCACTACATCACATTTTTCCCCTGATGGGTACCATGATAGCTCCGCTATCTGTAGGTGCACCAGTAGCCTTCTCTCCCTCGGTGAGCTCTGAAGATATCATGACTACTCTCAGGGATAACCGAATCCGCATTATCATCGGAGTTCCCAGGTTATACTCTGCTATCCGGAAAGGCATCATGGATAAAATCAATGCTAATTCCTTGACCAGGCTTCTGTTTAATCTGGCAAAACTATTTAATTCAAGAAGTTTTTCAAGAAAGCTATTCAAAAAAGTTCATCAAACATTTGGGGGAGAGGTAGAATATCTGGTTTGTGGCGGAGCCAAACTGGATGAATCAGTAGCTCGTGATTTCAGAACACTTGGTTTTGAAATGCTTGAGGGATTTGGAATGACAGAAGCTGCTCCCATGATTACCTTCACCCGTCCGGGAAAATGGAAAATCGGTTCCGCCGGCCAGCCTATGCCATGCCTGGAAGTGATTAGCCGGGAGGGCGAAATCCTGGCACGTGGTCGCAATATTATGCAGGGATATTACAACCGTCCCGAGGAAACCAGTGAGGTATTAAGAGATGGCTGGCTTCATACCGGTGACCTCGGATACTTGGATGAAGATGGTTTTATCCATATTACGGGTCGCTCTAAAGAAATTATCGTGCTGTCTAATGGAAAAAATGTCAATCCGGAAGATGTCGAAAATAAAATTCAGGCGTTATCCGGCTGTATTGCAGAAGTTGGCGTATATATGAAAGATGATTCCCTCAGAGTTGCTATCTATCCCGATTTCCGTCAAATTATGGAAAATGGCGTTCTTAACCTGGAAGATTTCTTCCGCTGGGAGGTTGTCGAACAGTACAATCATAATACGGCCCCCTATAAAAAGATACAGAAATTTATCCTACTCAAACAAGAATTACCAAAAACCCGATTGGGAAAGATCCAGCGTTTTAAGTTGTCTGAATTAGTGGAGGACAGAAAAACCGGCCCGCTGAAAGAACGATACGAACCACAGTTTGAGGAATATTTTGTGATCCGCGATTTCCTGAAAGAACATATAAATACCGATATTGCTCCAGATGATCATATCGAGATCGATCTTGGACTGGATTCTCTTGACAAGGTGAGTCTTCTGACATTCCTTCAATCCACCTTTGGCATTGAAATGAAGGAAGATATTCTGCTTAATCATCCTACCATCGAGAAGCTCTCCCTCTACATGAAGGAGAAGAAGAACCGCCTGACTGTAGAGGCGGTCAGATGGTCGGAAATTTTTAAAGAAAAGGTAGATTTTTACCTTCCTGAAAGCTGGTTCACACAGACATTCTTAAAAAATGTATCCGGAATTTTTTTGAGGCTATATTTCCGTATTAAAGGCGAGGGAATGGACAATCTTCCGGAGGGTCCGTTTATTCTGACTCCGAACCACCAGAGTTTCTTTGATGGACTATTTGTTTCAGCTTTTTTGAAAAACCGCATTATGAGAAATACCTATTTCTATGCCAAAGAAAAACATATCAGATACCGCTGGTTGAAAGCATTTGCCAATCGAAATAACATCATTGTCATGGACATCAACCGCGACCTTAAAGATTCTCTTCAGAAACTGGCAGAAGTCCTTCGGAAAGGACGTAATATCATCATATTCCCGGAGGGTACAAGAAGCCGGTCCGGCAATATTGGCAGTTTCAAGAAAGCTTTCGCGATCCTCAGCCGGGAACTGAATGTGCCGGTGGTTCCAGTATCAATAAAAGGAGCTTTCGATGCGCTCCCCAGAGGCAGCCTGATTCCCAGACCATGGAAGAGGATACAAATCAAGTTTCATAAACCATTATACCCGCAGAATCACAGTTACGAATCGCTTACGGAATTAGTGTATCAAAGTCTGGCTGCCGATCTTGCCTAGAAAGTATTTCCAGGTTTTCAGTATGATCAACTTTTCCGAAATTACATAGATCACTTGAAAGAAGGATTCATATAATGGAGAAAGAAACTGTTGATCTGAGAGAATTAGTAATGATGATCAAGGAGAAAAAAGGTATGGATGCCAGTCTCGCTCTGGAGTTCGACTGTAAAATCGAAATAGATGATATTGAACCTCTGGTTAAAGTTATCAATTATTCAATTAATTATATTAACCAGCTTAGCGAACAGCGAATGCAGATTGCCCTTTACGCCGGTGAAAAAAGCCACAGCCTAGCATTTACCACATTTACCAGCATTGTCGATTTTCCACCCCTCAGTGAAAAGATCCCCGAAGCACTCCAATCCTATAACGCCGAAATTGTTTTTGAAGGAGACCCCGGAAAATTCGCTCAGATCCAGTTAAAATTTCACCGTCAGCAGGAAGAACAAGCCGGCACCTGAGAGGGAGATTCAGGAGTCATTATACAGGGAAGCTAGAGGCGCAGGGGCCCGGGGGCGCATTCTCAAGGAATAAATAATACAAAATACAAAGTACAAAATACAGTTGGCAGTTGGCAGTCTGCAAACAGCAGAAAACAAGATACAAGATACAAGAAAACAAGGCTAAAATAGATTAGGCAGAAGGCGGTCTGTAATAACAACGGCTAGAGATCGGCAGCCAGTAACCAGCATCCAGTAGTCAGTATTTAGCCAGGGACTTCTATCGCTGGAAACAGAAGCCAGAGACAAGAAACTTAAAACCAGTAGTCAATCCGCAATTGACAGTTGACCGTCACGGAAATTGATATGATTTATGTTAATTGAACTGAAGCATTTCCTTTTTTTCTTAATGAATTACTACGGCTTTACTGGTAATAATTTCCTTGCTTCGATCCCTGATCGATTGTATATAAATATGAATTATGCATCACCTTTTCTGTGGTTGATTTATTTCAGGAATATTTAACTTTAGCGAAGGAACATTTCATGGTTTACCAGGCATCAGAATCAAGATATAACGAAATGATCTATCGGCGGTGCGGTCGCAGCGGGATAAAACTACCAGCTATCTCGCTTGGTCTGTGGTATAATTTCGGTGGAGTGGATATCTTTGAGAACGGCCGTGCCATGGTTCGCCGGGCATTCGATCTGGGTATCACTCATTTTGACCTGGCAAATAATTATGGTCCGCCTTCTGGTTCCGCCGAGGAAACATTCGGACAAATTCTGAAAAAAGACCTTAAACCATACCGGAACGAACTTATCATTTCTTCTAAAGCTGGCTGGGAAATGTGGCCGGGTCCGTACGGAAATTTTGGATCCCGTAAATATCTCATTGCAAGTCTTGATCAGAGTCTCAAAAAATTGGGAATTGATTACGTGGATATTTTTTACCATCACCGGCCAGATTCCGAAACGCCGCTGGAAGAGACAATGGGAGCACTTGAACAAATAGTTCACAGCGGGAAAGCCCTTTATGCCGGCATTTCGCAGTATCAACCGGATGATACCCTGAGAGCAGCAAAAATCCTCCGTGAATCTCGGACACCTCTTCTGATTCATCAACCGAACTATAATCTGTTTGATCGCTGGATAGAAAATGGACTTCTGGATACACTGTCCGATCAGGGAATCGGCTGTATTGTATTTTCACCACTGGCCCAGGGAATTCTGACGGACAGATATCTGAGAGGGATTCAAAAAGATTCACGTGCTGCCAAACCTCACAGCTATATGGATAAAAAATCGATTACAGAAGATAAGATCACTAAAGTAAATAAACTTAATAAAATAGCCGGAGAACGCGGTCAGTCAATGGCTCAGATGGCTATCTCCTGGGTGTTGCGCCAACCTGCAGTAACTTCCGCCCTTGTCGGCGCCAGCAAGGTAAGGCATATCGAAGATGCTGCATCCGCCTTAACAAACCTTTCATTTTCACAGGAAGAACTAACTCACATTGACCAAATCCTGGTGGGACAGGTGTGAGAATAGGATTAAAGATCAAGGATGAAGGATTAAGGAGGGAAAAGAAGAAAACAAGATCACAAGATACAAGATACAAGAAAAAGTCTATAGCCCTGGAAATTTGTCCTTTTGTCTCAGCCCTGTCCCCTAGTGATAATTGATGTTGGCTGGCAACTTTCTCCAATGGAACTAACATCCACCAGCCAGAAAAATAAAATCTAAATTAGACTGGAAAATTCATAGCCACTAAGACACATAAGGATATAATAATAAATAAGTTAGAAAAGATTTTGAGGTTTTAAATATTCTTTTCCGGGTTTATTTTTTACCTTCTATTATCTTAATTCTTAAAGACTTCGTGCCCTGGTGGTGTAATGCGAGAATTAAACAGGTTAGAGGCACTAAATCCCAATAAAATTTTAAATCTCCAAAGAGATGTTGCAAAAACCTGTCACAAAGGGATAATTTATCCCATGCTTACATGAAAATACGATTCTTCAATATTGGTTATTCAGATATTTAAGTGCGTGATTTACCAGCACCTTCAGCCTTTGGAACCAGCACCTAGAAGCCAGTAGCCAGAAACCAGTAGCCTGCAGCTAGTATCCAGTATCCATTGACTTTTTCAGATTTTCGGTTTGTTTGTTCAGGTCGGGCGAGGTATTCTCCAGGTTGTTCATCAGGGATTCAGCCTCTGCTCCGGTACCGACTATCTGTTTATTCTGTTTATCTGTTTTCACATCCCGGGTCCGGGGCTCTTCCTGCCTGCAGACAGTCAGAAATATCATTACACATGTCAAAAAAATGAACAATGATTTCATTCTTTCCTTCCACAAGAGTATTGAATCTTTACTTTATTATCAGGTAATCGGCCTATAAATTATTTTATTGAGCAGAATCTGGCAGGATAAATATCTTCAGGGGACTGTAAAAGTAAAATAGAGTCACCTTGACAGTTCCGTTTCATTTGAAAAGACATTATATTTAACTGGAAGAAAACCAAAAAACACAAAAAACCCATGCCAACAAATCTGCCACCGGAATACTTTGAAGCAGAGCGACGTTATAAAGAAGCTTCAACCACCCGTGAAAAAATTGATCGTCTGGAAGAGCTGATGGGAACCATCCCCAAGCATAAAGGAACAGATAAACTGCGGGCAGATCTTCGCCGCCGGCTTTCCAAACTGAAGGATTCCGTTGAGAAAAAGAAGAAAACAGGAATCCATGAATCTCCTTTCCATATCGAAAAAGAGGGGGCTGCCCGGGGAGTTCTGGTGGGTCCGCCCAACACCGGAAAATCATCAATCCTGAAAGTTCTGACCAATGCTCATCCCTCTGTATCCGCGGCTCCGTTCACTACCTGGACGCCTGCACCTGGTATGTTGAACTGGGAAGAGGTGCCCATTCAACTGATTGATACTCCTCCTCTGAACAGGGAACACATGGAATCCGAACTTTTTGATCTGGTCAGGAGTTCCGATATTTTACTTCTTGTTATTAACATTCAGGCAGATGCTCTGCAACAGTTAGAAGACAGTCTTGAAATATTAAAAGAACATCGGATTGCCCTGCGTGGATTTGGCCCGGAAAAAGATACTCAGTCAGATGAAAGAGGATTACCTTTTCTGGTCATTATTAATAAAAATGATTCACCCGAATTTGATGAGGATTTTCAGTTGTTTAAGGCACTATTAGAAGAAGATTACCCTCTGGTAACTGTTTCAGCTGAAACAGGACGAAACCTGGATGAGCTCAAGAAGGGAATATTTACACATCTGAATATGATTCGCGTTTTCTCAAAACCGCCAGGCAAAGAACCGGATATGACTGCTCCTTTCGCCCTGAAAAAAGGAACTACAGTTGAAGAATTCGCCGGGAAGGTTCATAAGGATTTCCTGAAAAATCTTAAATCAGCCCGAGTCTGGGGAAAAGGCGTTTACGACGGCCAGCTGGTTGGCAGGGATCATGTGCTGCAGGACGGAGATATTGTTGAGCTTCATCTCTAAACAGGACTTAATATTAACCGGGATCAGGGCGAAAATATCTTTCTTCTCCATGAAAAAAATGAATCACCAATGTGATCTATATCCTGTTCAAAATCAGAAATTATTTCTAAATTATTAAAGATAGCAAATATTAAAAAACAGGAGATAGATATGATGGAAATTTTATAGCAGTTTATCGGAAAACCATGCAGGTTAGTCATATTATTTTATTCGGTATTTCTTTTTCCTTTTCTTTTATCTGCTCAGGTAACTACCTCATTCGACACACCGGATTCGCTGGAAGGATAGAGGGCGGTGGGGGATGGGACTTTCTATTTCGAAGCAGGCACGGAAAATCCCATAAACTGCATGAGGGTAGAGAATGATGCCACCGGCAATCTGTTTATCGCACTGGCACCTGCCAAATTTCTGGGTGACTGAAGTGTAGCTGCTATCTCGGATTCTCTATCAGCATATATTTTTCTCCACAATATAATAAGGAAATTTTTCCGGCAAGGCAATTTAACCATTCACAGGAGATAAAGCTGGTTATTTATTGTAGATAAATTTTGCTTTTATTTTCATGAATTTTTAACTATTGCTTTAATGCAAGAGCAAAAGCCTTGGTCCATCACCGTCTTGGTGAAACTCTAAAACCGGTTTTCGAAATTAACAGAAGATTTTTCTTTAAAACAGGTAAATTTTTTTATAGATTACCTATCTAACTTTTGTAGACATGCTAAATCCGAATCGGGTCCATGTCTTATTTTGATTGTGTTGTCTGGTCAGGACAATTAGCTAGAGAAATTAAGTAATCCTGTTTGACCGGAGGTGATTTCTCCAGCCCTTTTCACCACTCATCACAATTCATATCTACTCATAAGGAGTGAGCAATGAATATTTATGTAGGAAATCTTGCAAAGGATGTTACTGATGAAGAATTAAAGGAAGCCTTTGCCGAATACGGAGAAGTGACATCCAGCACCGTTTTGAAGGATAAATATACCGGTGAATCGCGTGGATTTGGATTTGTGGAAATGCCGTCAAAAGCAGAAGCAATCGAAGCTATGCAAAAAATGGATGCCAGGGAAATAAAAGGCAGAAAGCTGATTGTAAATGAAGCCCGTCCCCGGGAAGACAAGAGGGGCGGAAAGAAACGCGGTAGTGGTGGCGGTTCCAGGGGAAGAGGTCATGGAAGATGGTAAATGAGGTGGTGAAAAGCTTTCTGTATTTGTAAACCGAAAAATTAGAGTAAAGTTTGTATTGTTAACCTCAGCAGGGGAATTTTCCAGGAAAGGGAAATTCCCCTTCATTTTTGTGTTAAAAATGTTTTATATCGGTTGAATTTCTATGTGTGAATCATCTAATTTAGGATGATGAACGGGAACGAAACTGTGAGGTAATCTTTTCATGCAAGTTAATTATCAGAATCATGAGCAGTTTAAAAAACGCCAGATTGGACCGGATGAATCCGACCTTGAAAAAATGTTGAAAGTGGTTGGAGTAAAATCGCTGAATGACTTAATCGACCAGACCATTCCAGGGCAGATTCGTCTGGAAAAACCGCTTAATTTACCTGAAGGAATGACGGAATATCAGTATTTGAGAATGCTCTCCGGGCTTGCAAAAAAAAACAAAGTATTCAAATCATATATCGGCCTCGGTTTTTATGACACGGTGACACCGGGTGTAATCCAGAGAAATATTTTTGAAAACCCCGGATGGTATACCCAATACACACCGTATCAGGCAGAGATCGCTCAGGGTCGCCTGGAAGCACTGCTGGCCTTTCAGACAATGGTGAGTGATCTTACCGGCATGGAAGTAGCTAACGCTTCACTGCTGGATGAAGCAACGGCTGCTGCAGAGGCCATGACCATGGTCATGCGGGTTCGGGGACGGCAGAAGTCGGGTTCGGATACAAATGTCTTTCTCGTGGCAGATAACTGCCTGCCACAGACGATTGATGTTCTGAAAAAGCGGGCAGAACCACTGGGAATTAAATTGAGAATCGGTGATTTCAGGAAATTTGACTTTACTGAGGATGTTTTTGGTATGATCCTCCAGTATCCTGCTGAAGATGGCGCTGTATACAATTACCGGCATCTTATTGAAAATGCACATCAGAATGAGGTCCTGGTTGTGATGGCCGCAGACCTTCTAAGCCTGGCCATTCTCACTCCTCCGGGAGAACTGGGAGCTGATGTGGCGGTGGGATCTTCGCAGAGGTTTGGTGTACCTCTCGGCTTCGGTGGTCCCCATGCAGCTTATTTTGCTACAAGGGAAGCCTATCAGCGGCAAATGCCCGGCCGACTGATTGGTGTATCTATAGACCGGCACGGAAATACCGGTTACCGGATGGCTTTGCAGACCCGGGAACAACATATACGCCGGGAAAAGGCTACTTCCAACATCTGTACCGCTCAGGCGCTCCTGGCCATTATGGCCGGCATGTACGCGATTTATCATGGACCGGAAGGCCTGCAAAAAATTGCCGGACGAGTTCATGCCCTTGCATGTATTCTGGAAAAAGAACTGGAAAAAATCGGATTCAACCAAACTAATGATTTCTTTTTCGATACTCTGAAGATAAAGACCGATGAAAATCAGCTGAAAAAAATTCAACAGGAAGCCTTAAAAAAAGAAATCAACTTTCGTTATATCGACGAAAAGCACATCGGTATCTCGCTGGACGAAACCACTGAACCGGAAGATTTGGATGTCATCATTGATATCTTTGCTTCAGCAGCGGATAGAAAAACCGCAATCGAATTCGATAAGTATGAGAAAGGTGTTGATATAAAGTATCCGGTAGAACTGAAGCGAACCTCTGAATTTTTAACACATCCGGTTTTTCATCATTTCCGGTCGGAAACAAAAATGATGCGGTATATCAAGTCTCTGGAGAGAAAGGATCTTTCTCTTACAACTTCCATGATTCCATTGGGGTCCTGTACGATGAAGCTCAATCCAGCCACGGCCATGTTGCCGGTGAGCTGGCCGGAATTTTCACGAATTCACCCGTTCGTACCGGAAGATCAGGTGGAAGGCTATCTTCAAATAATCCACGATCTTGAAAAACTGTTATGCGAAATAACCGGCTTTAGTGCAGCATCGATGCAGCCAAACTCGGGTGCACAGGGTGAATACACCGGGCTATCGGTTATTCAGGCTTATCACCAGGACAGAGGTGAAAATCACCGCAATATAACGCTCATTCCTACCTCTGCACACGGAACAAATCCGGCCAGTGCCGTTATGGCCGGTACACGAGTGGTGCTGGTTCAATGCAATGAAAACGGTGACATCGACGTAGAAGATCTTCGGAAAAAAGCCGAAGAGCATAAGGAAAATCTTGCGGCCATTATGGTAACGTACCCGTCAACCCATGGCGTATTTGAGGAACAGATTCAGGAAGTCTGTGAGATTGTTCATCAGAACGGCGGACTGGTATATATGGATGGTGCCAATATGAATGCACAGGTGGGCTTCACAACCCCGGGCAGAATTGGCGCTGATGTCTGCCATTTGAATCTCCACAAAACATTTGGCATTCCTCATGGTGGAGGCGGTCCGGGCATGGGACCAATATGTGTGGCTCCTCATCTGGAACCTTATCTTCCCGATCATCCGCTTGTTAAAACGGGCGGCAAAAAAGCCATACCTGCGGTGAGCGCAACTCCTTACGGCAGTTCCAGTATCCTGCTGATATCCTATGCATATATCCGAATGCTGGGAAGAGATGGCCTGGAAGACGTTACGCGTTATGCCATCCTGAATGCTAATTATGTGAAGTCCCGTCTCGAAAATAAATTTCCGGTGCTTTACCGTGGAAAGCAGGGGCGCGTCGGGCATGAATTGATATTTGACATGCATCCTTTCAAGAAAGATGCCGGAATTGAAGTGGAGGATGTCTCAAAACGGCTGATGGATTATGGCTTTCATGCACCAACTACCTCTTTTCCGGTACTGGGGACATTGATGTTTGAGCCCACCGAGAGTGAATCACGTGATGAACTCGATCGTTTCTGTGAAGCCATGTTAAAGATATACGATGAGATTCAGGAAATTGTCAAAGGGACAGCAGATGCACAGGATAATGTATTGAAAATGGCTCCTCATACTGCTGAGGAAGTTACCTCTGAGGACTGGCAACATCTTTACTCGCGGGAAAAAGCAGCATTTCCGGCAGAATTTCTAAAGAATAATAAATTCTGGCCGGCGGTGGCCCGGGTGGATAATACCTATGGAGACCGCAATCTGATGTGCGCCTGCCCGCCTGTTGAAGAGTATGAGGAAAAATGATATTTAAGTACTGGCTTAATAATGTCCCATCGCCCCCCACCGGGGAGGTTGGTAATAATCATATTGCCGATAACATCCATTATCAGAATTGTGAGTCAGGGGGTGTATTAAAGACCAATACATTTGTATTAATATGAATTTCATAGTCATATAAATTTATCATTTGTAATTTAAATTTAATGATTACCACTTAGCTTGATGGATAAATATTTAGTGACACATGTGACATTATTTTTCACCTTTCCAAAAACCGGAGTAAGGTGGCTATTTCTGAAAATCATATTTTCTCGTTCCTTTTTTACCCTATCCCCTGGCCCCTTCCCCAGCCGGCAGGCCAGTCTGGCTTTAGACAGGGGAAGGCCCGTCTGCCAACGGACAGGGGTTGGGGTTAGGGTGGCGTAACAATGATCGTGCGAAAACCGACTCTATTTAAATTCTGACTGGTAAGGATGTATCTTGCAAATTTTGTTTAAAAACGGCCTCATAACGGCATAGGTATTCTGTTTTATCTGTCTAATGCCATGTTTCGGAGCTAAGGGAATAAGCATTAAATTTATTATCTCACACCTCCATCTTTTCTTTTTTTAAGAGAGGGAGCGATGGGTGAGAAATTCTTTGAAACTATTTTATTCAGAGAATTGTCTATAATTCTATAAAATACAACTTTAATACATCCCATAGTGCGATGCTGATTTGAGCACAAGATAGGGTTACGAGATATTAATTCTCTTAAATACAATTCAGGATAATCGGGGCAATTTTGTGATATTTGATACTGAAAATGATGCTTTATACCTCTTTATCAAAATAGTGAACACCAGGAAGGCAGCGACGGCAAAAAGGGCTCCTGCCAGGAAAGTCGCTTCAGCTCCTATCTGATCCCATAGAAATCCTGCAATAACACTGGCCAGAAGCAGTGAAATCCCGGTAATCAGATTAAAAAAACCAAAAGCTGTACCGCGCAAAGACGGAGATGCCGTATCTGCAACCAGCGCAGAAAGAAGCCCCTGAGAAAAGCCCATGTGCAGACCCCATAAAGCAGTTCCCACCGCCACAAACCACCAAGATGGAGAGATTGCCAGGACCAGGTCCGAGAAAATCAATATTACCAAACTGATTTTCATCAATCCTGTTCTTCCCAACCGGTCAGATAAATTTCCGACCGGATAAGATGTAAAAAAATAAAACAAATTCATTATAACCATAAATAGCGGGATATATTTTACATCAACGCCAACATTTTGAGCTCTGAGGAGCAAAAAAGCTTCGCTGAAACGGGATAATGTAAAAAGAAAACCAGCTATACAAACAACTTTGAATGGCGATGGTAATTTTCTCAGATCTCTGATTTGCGGAAGTTTGGTAAGAAAGTAAGTTTCCTTCCGTTTTTGTTCATGCACCATGGTAATAAGAATGATAACCGCAATAATCCCTGGAATAAAGGCCGTCCAGAAAACGATCCTGAAGTTGCCGGCTGTTAATATCATTATAAACAAAGCCAGAAATGGACCGCAGAAAGCACCAAAAGTATCCAGGGACTGGCGAATACCATACGATGCTCCTCTTGTTTCAACGGGTGAAACATCGGCAATCAAAGCATCACGAGGTGCTCCACGAATTCCTTTTCCCAGGCGGTCAAAAAAACGAGCCCAGAACACCACTGCAACCGATGTGGCGATAGCAAAAAGGGGTTTCATAAGTGCTCCAATTGAATACCCGGTGATAACCAGATATTTTCGCTTTTTTAGCCGATCACTGAGAATTCCCGAAAATAGTCTAGCCATCATGGCGATGGACTCGGCTGCACCTTCTATTAATCCCACCTGAATAACGCTGGAACCCAGAACAGATACCAGGAACACCGGCAGCAAGCTGTGGATCATCTCGGATGAGATATCCATAAATAGACTAACAAAGCCCAGGGCAAAGACTTGTTGTGGTATTTTCCGGAATTTATTCTTACTGGTCTTCAACGAAAATAAGGAATATGTCAATTCATTGATTCAATTTTTGCTGAAAGCGATTTTTATGATACATCAATTTAATATTTCGTAATGGAAAAACAATAGGACAGGTAAAAATTTTCTGTTGAGTATATTTATTGTAGTTACTCAGTTATGTTTTTTATGTTGGCGGTTCAACATGAATGAATGCCAGGTCCACTTCCAGGAGAGCTTCTACTTTGTCTTTCACGGCTTCACCAATTTCATGAGCATCCTTTAAAGGAATCTCGCCGTCTACATAAATATGCATTTCCACCCGGACCCGCTGTCCCACATAATCTGCCACTACCCGGTGAACTTTTTGTACGCCTTCAACCTCGTAGGCAACATCAACAATTTTTTGGGTCAATTCATCCGAGGCTCCCCGTCCCGCAAGATAACCCAGGTTTTCTCTGATGGTAACCCAGGTAACACGGAATATCCATAAACCGACAATAACACCGGCAACCGGATCAAGCGAAGAGTGTATCAATCGGGATCCCCAGACGCCTGCCAGAGCCGCCAGTGAAGTCAGAATATCGGCCAGATTATCCTGTGCACTGGCTCGGATCGCCGGACTATAGGATTTATTCCCTATATCCCGTACGCTAAGGTACATAGCCACTTTAATGATTGCGGCACAGATGAGTATTGCGGTGGGCCAACCGGGTTGGATTATGATAGCCTGACCCAAAAAACGCTGAATTGCCTGCCACACGGCTGTTACACCGGCACCGGTCATCCCAATAGCAATTATCAGACTGACAAATGGTTCAAAACGACCATGACCCTGAGGATGATTTTCGTCAGCGGGCCGTTGAGAAAGATAAAGACCTATGCCCATTAAAATACTATATAGTGAATCTGAAAAAGAATTAGCAGCATCAGAAAAAACGGCGCTACTGTCCGAAATCCATGCAACAAAAGCCTTGCCAAGCGCCAGCAAAATATTCCCGCTGATGGCTATCAAAATAGCTTTACGATAAAGCCTTTTAATATGAGTATCTGGTATTTCGGAACGAACTCGCCTGACGGTCATCTCTCTCCAAAAATTTACAATAAAATTAGAAAACATTGGGATGATTTTCAAGAGAGAGTTTTACCTGTAGCATTCAGCAAATAAATGACACAGGGTTTATGGGAAATGAGGGTAAGGGGAAATGGATAAAGGATAAGGCATAAGGACGCATGGCACTTATGATAAAAGACAAAGGCACAAAAAAGGCGTAGCCAGTTGGCAACAAATAAGAAAACAAGATTACAAGATTACAAGATTACAAGATTACAAGATTACAAGATTACAAGA
>JAFGSO010000376.1 GCA_016934605.1 Calditrichota bacterium
TCATCTTATCATGCCAGGTATTTCGATCTCGTCGGGATTGGGATGATTATAGTTACTCTTCTGACAGTTGTTTCGGCTGGATTGTATATTTATGAAAATGGGTGGTTGATCTGGCGTATGCTCAAACAAGTATCCCGATGGTCCTCAAACTAGAGCGATTGTTTAAAAATTCCCAACATCTGTAACATTTCAATGGTTAAATCATCCAAATCAATAAGTATAAAATAAAGGATGATGAATATGCGTCTCTGGGTAAAGAAATTAACAACAACATTAGTTATACTCGCTGCCGTTCTAACCGGTTGTGAACAATCTCAGTCGAAAGAACAGATCGCAGATTTAAGTCCTTCAGATGTCAAAAATCTGATCGACCAGGATAGACAGGTTCTCATTATTGATGTACGAACACCGGTAGAATTTACCGGTGAATTGGGACATATACCCGGATCTGTTCTCCGGCCTGTTCAGGAAATTGAGGAATGGATAAGAGAGTTCGAAGACAGAAAAGATCAGGAGATTGTGGTGGTTTGCCGCAGTGGAAATCGCAGTGGTTATGCAACAAAATATTTACAGAATCGAGCTTTTGAAAATGTGTCTAATATGAGAGGTGGAATGAGGGCCTGGAATAAAAATAAATATCCTGTATCCCGAGAAATTGAAGGAGGGGAAGTACTGCCGTGAATAAAACAAAGAAAATAGTTCCGGATACTACCATTGAGGAAATAGTGAGAGAATATCCTGAACTGATTCGTCCTCTGAGGGAATATGGAATTAAATGTGTTGCCTGTGGTGAACCAATTTGGGGAACAATAGAGGAAAATGCCAGAGAAAAAGGGATTGAAAATCTGGATGAAGTTATTGAAAAGCTCAATGCGAAAATTGGTGAACCGGCTTAATTTCTTTTTAACATGGATAAATGGAATCTGAAAGATAATGAAAAAACCGTTAATCAAATTAATTTTATTTTCACTGGCAGGGGCTCTTCTGGGGTATGGATACTACTATTTTATCGGTTGCAGGACGGGAAGCTGCCCGCTTACCAGTAATCCGTTAATTTCAACTTTATACGGCTCGGTATTGGGATTTGTCATGGGGTTTGATACCAAGATATTTCAGAAGAAACTTTCCCGCAGGGAGGAATAAATTTGAGTCAGATATTATATATACTTCTTGGCATTCTTGGACTATTTATGCTTCTGCAGTTAAGTGTCAGATTTCGAGGATGGTTTCGCAGAGGAAAACCTGCCCCAAAAGTAGGGGGTTCACTGGGCCAATCCATTGACAAAGGTGGTAAAATACTTGCCTATTTCTACAGCCCAAGCTGTTCTGCCTGCAGAACACAGGAAAAATATATTAATCTGATCCAGAAAAATTTTAAAGCAGTGTACCGGATAAACGCCGCGAAGGATCGATCAATAGCCAGTGCTTTTGGAGTAATGGGAACACCAACCACTGTTATTATAGAAAAAGGAATTATAAAAGAATATTTTACAGGAGTTACTCCGACAAAGAAATTAAAAGGAACTTTACAATTAATATAATAGGGGGTTATATGCTAAAAAATATGGGAAAACTGGATAGAATTATTCGACTTGTTATCGGAATAATTTTGATTTCACTGATTTTTTGGGGTCCACAGACTTACTGGGGACTTCTGGGTGTTATTTTAATCATTACATCTTTTATCGGATTTTGTCCGGCTTACTGGCCTTTTAAAATATCAACCCGTAAGAATAAAGAACAGAACGTGTGATTTAAATTGCCTCTGAGTAGTCAACATGGAGGTTGGCCCTCAGTAAAGACTATTTCTGGATTTTGATCGTTCCTTGCTTGTTAAATGGCATGCTTGAACCTTCCAGCAGCTTATAAGTACTGCCTAAATTCATATTTCCTGTCAGGTCGTATTGAATTTCCTTACCACCTGAAATCATCTGGTAAACTGTCTGTCCCATTTTTAGAAAATCAAGCTGAAATGGAATATCAATGGATGTTTCATTATTGGAACTGACAGTTTTTGTTTCTGATGTTTCGCCGCTTATCCAGGAATTGCCATTCACTTTGAAATTATAGTTCAACTTATTCAGAAGAAGATTCAGGCTGTTTGGATTTTCCAGTTGAAGCTTCAAATTGAGCGCTGCACCAGTCAGATTGAACCGCTGAACATCGAGTGATGCCACCTGAATCGACGGCCATTTCAGCAGGGGCAATCCACCCTCTTTACTGATTGGAATATTGGTTGGTCCCAATACCGGAAGATTAAACAGGAGACCCACATTCATACGATATGAAGTGCTGTCCCGGTCTTTTAAAGACTGAATGGTGGAATAAATGTTGGAGAAGGATAGATCCAGTGGTATCTCAATAACATTATTGGCTTCCGAGGCGATAGTCAGTTCATTGCTCTGCTCCCCCTTTAAAAATGAATTGTCATTTAGAAACAGTTCATAATTTAATCCTGCCAGATTAACAGCCATCTTATTAGGATTCTGAATTCCGATATCAAAAACCATTGAAAGTTTTTCAAAATCTAAACCGGTAAAACGAACGTTTTGTACAGCAACATCCGGCTTCTGAATCTGAGCAATGTCCTGAAGTATACTGCAGCCGGTAAATAAAGAAAAGAGCAGAACGGAAATTGAAAATCCTCTGATGGTAACCTTTTTCATGGCTTATTCTTCCTTTTATTAATGTTTAATGAACTTATCTTTTTATTGATAACTCAATTTTTCAAGTGAAATTCTATGCACTGACATCGACGGAATCTCCTGAGAGCATATTCATTTGAATCTTCTCATTTGCCGATTTTTTATGAAGATAATATCGGGGAACAGGTTTTAGAAAGAAAATAAATTAAAAAAATTGACAAAATAATTTTATTTGATTAAAACCTGTCTTGCATTTTCAATCTGCACATAATAATTTTAGCAAAACCAATTCGATGGGATAATTATGCCTCGCTCTCTGAGCGAACTCGAAAGCAGATTAAATCAGCTTGAACAACGTTTTGCTGAAGCTGAAAACCTGAATGACCATCTTTCCAGGCAGGTTAGACAGTATTATCTGATGTACGATGCTGTCCGTAAGTTAAGCACCCCCACAACTCTCAAACAATTTTACAAAGTACTGGATAAGATTTTTCGTAAAA
>JAFGSO010000377.1 GCA_016934605.1 Calditrichota bacterium
AGAAGTTGCCTATATGATCAACGGTATTCCGGTAAATGATGTCTACTCCGGAGATATCGCTGTTGAGATCGAAAATAATGCTATCCAGGAGTTGAATGTTATTTCAGGCACATTCAATGCGGAGTACGGGCAGGCAATGTCGGGGGTAGTCAATATAGTCACCAAGGAAGGGGGCCAGAAATATTCAGGAAATGTGAAAGCATATGTGGGTGACTATGTCAGCACTAATGACGATATTTTCTGGAACATCGAAAATTACAATGGAGTGTACGATCTTCAGGGGGATCTCAGCGGAAGGGTTCCCGGATTTGGAACGAAATTAACATTTTTCTTGACCGGCAGGTTCTTCCAGGATCCTGGCTATATATTCGGAAAAGAAGTTTTCCTTCCGACTGACAGGTCTAATTTTGTCCCGGAGAATCCGCGGGAAAGAACCGTTGAGAGTCACGGAAATATTTATTCCTACAGCGATTCACTTGGTCAGGCATTAATTGAAAATTCCGATCCTTTGTCCATGAATAAGTCGGATCGTTATACCGGTTCGTTGAAATTAACTTATCAGCTGGGGAACCGGGACAAAATCAGTGCAGATGGGATTTTCCAGAACCGGGAATGGCGCAATTATTCGCATGAATTCAGGTTGAATCCATCGGGAGATTATCAGCATCAACAGTACAGTATTACCGGTACAGGGTCGTGGAATCATGTCTTCGGTCCAACGACTTTTCTGGATGTTCGTTATTCTTATTTTGTCACACGATACAACCAATATGTACATGAGGATCCTTTCGACCCAAGGTATGTGCCTGAAGAACGTCTTCAGGACACCGGTGCCAACGCATTTTTAAGTGGTGGGCAGCAGATGTGGAATTTTGACCGTAGTACGACTACCCATATCGGAAAAATTGATCTGACCAGTCAGGTTACCAACGTGCATCAGATAAAAACCGGACTGGAGCTCAAGTATCACCGACTCTGGATGCATGAATTTCAGGTTGCCCCGGAATTACCCGGGCGAATTCCGCCGCTCACCTCCATTAGCAATAACCAGTATCTGCATTATCCGATTGAATATTCAGCATTTATTCAGGACAAGATGGAACTCGAGTATATGGTGGTTAATGCCGGGGTCCGTTTTGATTATTTTGAACCGGATGGGAAAATACCGGCAGACTTTACCAGACCTGCAATTTCCGAATTACGTCAGGCTGATCAGGAATGGCAGATAAGCCCGCGTTTCGGTATTGCCTATCCCATATCCGAGAAAGGGGTCATCCATGTATCCTATGGTCACTTCTTTCAGATTCCGACCTTTGAATATCTCTATATGAATCCGGAATTCGAAGTCTATCCCCTGCAGAGTCTTACTTCACCATCTCCTCAGTCGCTATTGAATACCATGGGTAATGCCGAATTAAAACCTCAGAGAACAGTTATCTATGAGTTGGGATTGCAACAGGAGTTAACCCCCATTTTCGGAATCGCCGTTACCACTTACTACAAAGATATCCGGAATCTGCTGGGTACCGAGGTCCAGAAAACATACCAGGGTGACCGGTATGCCCGTTATATCAACCGGGATTATGCCTTTGTAAAAGGGATTACTTTTGAATTTGAGAAAAAGCAGGCTGCCGGAATTGCCGCATCAGTGGATTATACCTATCAGATAGCCAAAGGAAACGCCTCCGATCCCAATACGGCTTTCCTGGATGCTCAGTCCGATCCACCCAAAGAAACTCAGAAACAGCTGGTACCGCTGAACTGGGATCGCAGGCATCAAATCAATGCTTCGCTTACACTGGGCTACCCTGGAAATTACCTGGTGAGTCTGATTGCCCGTTATGGTTCAGGACTTCCTTACACACCCTCTTTCCAGAATTACCAGACAGCGGTTGAAAATGCCGGCAGGAAACCTCCGGAATTTCTTGTTGATCTCCATGCCTACAAAAGTATGTCGCTCTTCAATATGAAATTTGGCCTGTATATGAAGGTATATAATTTATTTGATCGGCTGAATGAGGTAAATGTATTCTCGAGTACCGGTCGGGCAGGATATACGCTGGATCGCCTTTATTTCGGGCTGGACCGTCCCCGGGGGATCAATACCCTGGATCAATATTTCATACGACCTGATTTTTACTCGGCTCCGCGCCGGGTTCAGCTAGGTCTTGAAGTCGGATTTTAATACCGGATCAAATATGATGAAGAAAAATTTCTTTAAACTGGCAATCATGTTTATTGTCTTTACGCCCGTCGTGCTGTTGGCTCAGCGAGAACCGGATCCCAATGTTGGCAACACAGAATTCCGCCGCCAGGGAATTATGGATGGAAACCTTGTACGCACTATTTTTATCAACTGGGGTGAGATAGCCCACTGGCCGGATCAGCCATCAGGAGAATGGCCGAAAGGAACGGGTCATCAGTATGTCGATGGCGTCGCGCTGGTGGTGCAGGGGAGTGCCATCGATAATAACGGAAAACTGATTCACCCCATGGAAACTCAGTATCGGGAGTTCGTGGACAAAGGACCTTCCAATGAATTATGGGGGTGGGCACCACTTCCCGGTTATTTTAACGTACAGGGAGACAAACCGGCAATCAGTAACGACCCCCTGAGCTGGCCGGATCGCTGGCCGGATAAGGCAGATGGCTGGGTGAATCCTAATGAGGTGCGAAATGATTTCGATGATGATGGAAATGGACTGATAGATGATCTGGTTTACTGGAACGGTTTTTTCGGCAAGGGTGTCCGAAATGCCGATGTCGAAACCTATTTTGTTTTCGATGATGATCCTGATGAAGAATGGGATTTCTATCCGGATCCGGCAGATACAACTCGCCGGGGTATGGGGCTTGAAGTAGCAGCTCGCTTTTTCCAGTGGTCTCAGGTGCTGGCCGAGGATGTCATCTTTGCCCTCTATTTTATTACCAATGAAGGGAAATATAATTACGACAGCACCTACTATTGTTTTTATATTGACTGGGGTGTGGGTGGAACGGACGATTCATCGGACGATACTGGGGATTATGATACGTTTCTCGATATTGCCTGGGCCTGGGACAGTGACGGTTATGGCAGCCCAAACCGCTGGTTCCCGGTGGGTGTGGCAGGATTTGCCTTTCTGGAAAGTCCTGGAATTCCCTATGATGGTCTGGACAACGATGAAGACGGGCTGATTGATGAACAAAGAGATGGCGGGCCCGGTGTCTGGCTGGATACACCGCCCTATGGGGTGGATGATCCGGTCAAATTCGAAGAATATTTTGGCTATGCTCCCATTCCTCACTGGTCAGGTGATGAAGATTGCGACTGGGTTGCCTATACCGATGTGGATGAAAACGGACAGTGGGACCCGGGAGAACCGCTGAATTCAGATGTCGGTGAAGATGGATTAAGTCCGAACGATTTTGATTATGCCGGACCGGATGCGGGTGAAGCAGATGGAATGCCTACACCGGGCGAACCCAATTTCGATTTTACCGACAAAGATGAATCAGATCAGATCGGTTTAACCGGATTTCGCATATTTCCGGTTCATACCCATGAACTGTGGAATGAGGAGGAGAACTGGGATGTGTTCCGCTCGGCTCCCAGACCCGCCAGCCAGCCGGTAACTGCCAATCTCGGAATGTTTTTCTCCTCCGGACCATTCCCTTTGAAAGCCGGCCAGACTGAAAACTACTCTATGTCACTCCTCTTCGGAGATGATTATGAGGATCTGGTACTTACCAAAAAGACCATTCAACAAATTTACAATGCCGATTACCGCTTTGCCAAGCCACCGGAAAAACCACGATTGAAAGCGGCTATTCCCGGGGATAACCGGGTTATCCTGGTCTGGGACGATCGGGCGGAAAAGTCTTGGGATCCATTTCTCCAGGAATTTGATTTTGAAGGATACCGTATTTACCGAAGTACCGAACCGGAATTTATGGAAACCCGCCTGATAACAGATGCCTATGGTATATACCGTTTTCGCAAACCACTTGTCCAGTTCGATACAGTTAATGATTATAGTGGATTACACCCGATTGATATTCAAGGTGCAAACTTTGATATGGGTGAGAATACCGGTCTGCAACACTATTTCATCGATACCAATGTCAAAAACGGTCAGACTTATTACTATGCTATTGTGTCCTTTGACCATGGTTTAATAGATACCACGGCTGCCGGTACTCTTGCAGGATTGACGCCGGCAGAATGTACTTCTAATATCAAGGTCGATATTTCCGGAAATATTCGTCTGGATATAAATACTGCAGTTGTTGTTCCCACCGAAGCTGCAGCGGGTTACGTTTCACCGGAAATTCCGGATGGCATCAAACAATATTGTGCCGGAACCGGAGAAGTCTGGGTGGACTTCGTAATCCCCGATTCTGTGCGGGATGGAAAGACCTATCGCGTGGAATTTGGTGATACCACTTACTTTCATAATCATGGAACTCCATATTATATCATTTATGATATTAGCGGAGGTCAGCAGATTGTCCTGACCGATACCATCTGGATTGATGCTTTTTCACAATCCCCGCTGACGGATGGTTTTATTTTAAACATCATGAATGATGAGTGTGAACTCGATTTTTCTAAAACCGGATGGATTGTCGGTAATACCAATTATCGCTGGCGGGTAAACCTTGACAAACGTTTTACTCCCCCCGATCCCACCAGTCCGATGAACCTGAATATCAATTATCCGGCTGACTATGAAATTCTTTTTTCTGATCA
>JAFGSO010000378.1 GCA_016934605.1 Calditrichota bacterium
AAAAACTGCGCTGTTCCGGTACTCCGTCACCGAATTGTCACAAACTTTAATGCGGAAGCTGAGGGAATTTCACCGATTCAGATTGTCGAAAAATTGATGCAGGAGCAGAAAATCAACTGACATCATTCTGTTTTGGTTCGATGTATTTGCTCATCTGTGAATAAAAAAAGATCATCTCCGCAGTTGCTACACCAGAAGGTTTTGAAATTACCCTCTCATCTCCCCCAATTTGATTTGGAATATATCCCACAGTTCCATTTTTCAGAACAAAATTGAAATTTCTGGCCACTGAATTGTAAAAATTCAACAGGAAATCTTTTTCTTTCATTAATTGCATCCAGCCCGTCATGAACTCAGCAACAAGTATGGGAGAGACGATAAATTCTTCAGGATTTCCCGGGTTAACAGGAAATTTGATACCATTCTTATCCAAAAACTGCTTAATGAGTATTCTATAAAAAATCTGGGCCTGTTTCGGGTCGAGCACTGAGAAAGGTAATGTTATGGCCAGAATCATACTGGGATGGAATGCAAAGGGATAATTCTGCGGTGCTTTAACCGGATCCGCCATAAAGTTTTTAATGTATTTCTGTTGAATATTATTTTTAATTTTTTTTGCCCACCTTTTGTAACGTAACATCTTCATGTTCTTTTTATCTCCCAGTTCAACTGCCATGTGCAGCATGTTGAACCAGAACACGTTTATCATAAAGTTTTGTCTGATCGGGAAAAAAACCTGATAATCGTTCTTAATGTTTATATCTGACTGACGGTATTGACGTTCCAGCAATTTTCCCATTTTCAAACGGAAAAAAGGCAATTTGTTTTTTCGAATGAGATCAATAATTTCAAGTATAGTGTTCAGAATAACTTCGCTCATCTCTCCCGATTTATCATACAATAAATGGTAATAATACAGAGTAATCACAATCATGAAGGGAGAAACGGCTTCCACCCGGATTTTTGAATCAAGCCCCATGAATAAGTCCTGAAGTCTTCGCTGATCCAAAAGATGGATCAGCTGCTTTACCAGGGCTTTGGCATCTGAGGAATTAAGACCGCTTTTAAGCAATTTAAACACAATAAAGCAGTGCAGAGAGAGAATAAACTCATTCCGGAAAATATCGGAAGTATAATAAAACATCTGTTCACTGTAAATTCGTCTGAAATTTTGCAGTTTATCATAAAAATAGCGAGCCTCTTCGGGCCAGGATTCATGGGTGGATTCCAGCATTTTCCTTCTTTCCAGCTCTGCAACATATTTTCCCTCTAAATCAGAACCAGAATCTTCCCGCAGGCTGGCTGCAAGAAACAGCTGGTTTGTTTCTTGAAATGACACCTCGAAAAATCCCGGTGTGATCAGATCTTCTATTATCCGCTCTGCGGAAGATTCTTTGCGATATAAAAATTTCTGATATAAGGTGGGGGAATTGATGAACTGTCCTTCGGAGAACTGCATAAAAATTTCCTGAGCATCCCGGTCTGGTAAATACCGGAACTGCTTATCCATCAGAAAAACCTCTTTATTGTTGAAGTGATCTGCTCCGGCTGAATCTTCAATTGATCTGAATGCGAAGAAGGGACGGATGATCATGCGGACCTGCGAAAGATTTTCTCCTTCAATTCTATAGGATAAAATCAACTGATTGGTTTCACTTAACAGAATCAACGATTTTACCAGACGCATATCGGGAAACTCATAAACGAAGGCCGGGAATCTTCCCTGCTCGAACCGAACCAGCCATTTAAGCCCCGCAGTCTCCAGGTGATTTTCATATTCCACATTAAACAGAGGATATCGAACTTCCTTGTAAAAAACTTCTTCCTGGAGGTGGGATAAGATGACATGGTACTTATTACCAAAGCCAGGTATGACGAAGAGGCCATGTTTTCTGCGGGTGTTTATTCCTGTAATACTTGAAGAAGCGTAATAGCCTTCAGGATTGATCTCAATCCAGTCTCTGGAGAGGGAATAATCCAGGCGATTCAGATCTTTCTGGTGAAATTGAATTTCCATTCGCTTTTCGCCTGTGTATTTTTTGTGTAGTTTCCACCTGACACAATCCCCTCATTGGATATCTCCCTCAGATATGATATTATACAAATCCTGAATTAAGTATACGTTATTTGAATCACAAAATCATTAAAAATATTTAAAAATTTATGAAAGCTCTCTTGAATCAGCAAAATACAATAATTGATGTAAAAAAAATAAGACCGCGAGCCTGATGACTTCTTCCGGTGCATCAAACCATCCTGTGTGGACCGCGGGAGAATTCTCTTGTAAAGCAATTCCAAACTTTACCAGAACTCCCGGTGTTTTTTCCAGATACCAGCTAAAATCTTCTCCACCCATGGAACGTTTATTTTCCTCAACTTTAAAATCAATCCCGTAGGTATCCGGTAGATTTCTCTGAAAACGATCAACAATTTTATTGCTATTTATCACCGGTGGCGCACCTTCCCGCGAGGTTAACTCAATTGTGATGCCTGTTTCAGCTTCAATTTCCTGACCGGTTTCAGCCAGAAGCTGTAATAACTGTATCTTAGATTCCCGGTCGGTGATGCGAAGGGTTCCGTATAGAACCGCAGAATCGGGAATGACATTATAGGCTGATCCGCTTTGAAATTGAGTAAAAGTAAAAGCAAAGTTAGAATTTGTTTTCGATCGGTAATGGTTCACAGAATGCATGGTTCGGGCCACCAGTTTTGCACCGGCCTCAACAGGATTGTTAGCCAGATGAGGCCGGGCAGAATGTCCCCCCTTCCCGGTGATTTCCCACCTCAGCTTAATACTTTGGGCATTCACCCATCCGGCTGTCAGACCAATGGTTCCCAATGCCATTGTGGAATCTACATGCATGGCCCAAATTTCCTGCACACCGTTCAATACATCCTGCTCTATCATTCTCGGGGCTCCGCTCGGTATGGGTTCTTCGGCGGGCTGAAAAATGAAACGCAGATTGTGGGATAAATGAATACCGCTTTGCCGAAAAAACACAGCCACACCTGCCATTACTGCCGTATGGATATCGTGTCCGCATGCGTGGCAAACACCATCAATGCGAGAACGGTATGGGACTGTTTTCAGATCGTGCAACGGAAGGGCATCTATATCAGCCCGCAATGCAATATAAGGCGCGGCTTCTTGACTTATGAAATCGCAAACCAACCCTGTCTTGAGCGGCTTCCAGATAGTAAATGTAGCTTTATTTTCCAAAAAACGGATGATCCTGGCGGTCGTCTGAATTTCTTTCCAACCCACTTCCGGTGCCTGATGAAGTGACCTTCTCAGGAGAATCAGCTCCGGAAAAATATCATTTATTGTCTGCAAAATATCCGTGGCGGATTTTTTGTTCATTACTTTAATTACATCCCGGCTAATAGTCCCGTATATTTTATAACCCGGTGGGAACAGAATCAAGAATTATATTTAGATAGAAGCGATTCTTGATGATTCACTGGGCTGCTCTGCTTTGAACAAATAATAGTTCTATATGCTTATATAATTTGATTGGTCTTATTATACTGTGTTATCGAAAATATGAAAGGGAGAAATCTCTTCCTGCTAATCATCTGGTAATTATTTCGTATCATTTGCCCTGTCCGGCAATGGAGGCAGGAACACCAGATCATAACTCTGCTTACAAGCGATAGATTGCCCGAAAAAGAAAAATACTTCAAACGTTTCACAATATACAAATTATCATTTTTGTCCAAAATAAGATTTTTTCTTTGACCTTTTTGGATATCAAAGAATTTTTCACTATATAACCTGTGACTTTAGGCTGCTGTATCAAAAGTCAAAA
>JAFGSO010000379.1 GCA_016934605.1 Calditrichota bacterium
CTCGCTCTCTGAGCGAACTCGAAAGCAGATTAAATCAGCTTGAACAACGTTTTGCTGAAGCTGAAAACCTGAATGACATTCTTTCCGGGCAGGTTAGACAGTATTATCTAATGTACGATGCTGTCCGTAAGTTAAGCACCCCCACAACTCTCAAACAATTTTACAAAGTACTGGATAAGATTTTTCGTAAAAAATTTAATGTGGATGAATACGCTCTGATTATGAAACATCAAAAATCGGACATGCTCTCGGTTTATCATTCCATGGGATTGATTAAAAGGGAATTGCGCGAAATTTTCTACCGGCTGAATGAGGGAATGGTGGGTAAGGTTTTTATGGAGCAGAGAGCTGTTTATATCCCTGATCTTTCCGTTCTAAAAAAATTCTCTTATTATTTTGAACGAAAACCTCTTAAGGGTTGTCTGTATTACACACCGGTTTTAGATATGAACGGCATATGTCTCGGTGTTTTGAAAATGAGAAAAATTTTGAAGGACAGTTTCACCGAGGTGGAGCGTGCGGTTCTTCCTAAACTACAGCAGGAAATCGGATCAACCTATATCAATGTGCAGCGACTTGAATTATTAAACTCAAAAAGTTATGTGGATGATCTGACCCATCTTTTTAACCGGCGTTATTATAATGAACACTTTCCTGTTGAGTTTAAACGAGCACAGAGATATCAGCACGAATTATCTCTGATGTTTATAGACATCGATAATTTCAAAGAAATCAACGATCATTTTGGCCATTCAATAGGTGACACGGTTTTGCAGAATATAAGTAATTATATCCGCCAGTTTACTCGCAGCAGTGATATTTGCATCCGTTATGGGGGAGACGAATTTCTGATTATACTGCCGGAAACATCCCGGCTGGCTGCCTATGAGGTAGCTGCCAAATTGCGTAAGGCGGTTGAATCAGTTCCGGTTCCGCTTGATGGCAGGATGGAGGATCTGGTCGTGAGTTTATCCATGGGTATTGCAAGTTTCCCTGAAGATACCATTGAACCGAAGATGCTGGTGGAGCTGGCAGACCGGGCGCTGTATCAGGCGAAAAGATCCGGCAAGGACCAGATTGTTCTGGCCAACAGTCTGCCTGCACTCAAATAAAATCTGACCACGATTAGCTCTGTTTTGATTACCTAAATACCAAAATGTATTATCTCTGTAATCTGCGTGACTCCGTGGCTATTGAATTGCCAGGACACAGAGAAGGACACATTCTTAAAGAAAAAAGACCGTCTGGCCAATGGATAGAATAAAGAAAAAAATGAAGAAGGCATAAAAATTCCTGGATTTTACGGATGAGATGTACCAAAAACACACTCTGAACCGGTACAAATATCCATAATTATGATGACATAGTATCCCTGACTGTATGAAATTTATTTTCAATGTGATCTTCGGTTACAGGACTGCCCGGACTTTAATACGTCACTATATTTACCTGCCAGAGGACTCTGTAACATTTCGGCGATTTCGGCATTATCATTATTCCGGTCATTAAAGGTTAAAATAAAGATAGCATGAAACGATTTCGTTTGATTCTAATTTAAGATTGACATTACAGTCCAGATTATCTAAATTTTTATATAAATAATGTCGGGGCTGTAGCTCAGTTGGGAGAGCGCTAGAATCGCACTCTAGAGGTCAGGGGTTCGACTCCCCTCAGCTCCACAGGAAAGGCAAGTGATAGGTTACAGGTAATAAGGTATAGGTAATATTTTTATTTAAACTTTAACATAATAAAGCATTTATCACTTAACACTTGTCACTTATAACTTGTTTTTAAAGGCCAGGTCCCACGCAATAGCGCCTTACCGAACCCCGCCAGGTCCGGAAGGAAGCAACGGTAGGTAATCAGCCTATGTGCCGTGGGGGTGCCTGGCTTTATTTTAATTCATAATTCTGGAGCATGCTTATGTCATACATCGTACTTGCCCGCAAATGGCGACCCATGGTCTTCGAAGATGTTATCGGGCAAGAACACATTACCCGCATTTTGACCAATGCTCTGAAGAATAATCGAGTTGCGCACGCTTATATTTTTGCGGGTCCGCGCGGTGTGGGGAAAACATCAACCGCACGCCTGCTGGCAAAATCCGTCAACTGTGAAAATCAGCCGGCCGTAAATCCCTGCAATGAATGTGCTTCCTGTAAAAGCATCACGGAAGGTCACAGCATGGATGTTATTGAAATTGATGGTGCCAGTAACCGCGGAATAGATGAAATAAGAAATCTGCGTGAAAATATCCGCTTCTCACCAGCTTCGTCCAGATATAAGATCTATATAATCGATGAAGTTCATATGTTAACAAAAGAAGCATTTAATGCGCTTCTGAAAACACTCGAGGAACCTCCCCCACACGCCATCTTCATTTTCGCGACCACGGAAATTCATCGTGTACCGCTGACCATACTGTCCCGATGCCAACGGTTTGATTTTAAACGCATTTCTGTGTCACGTATGTTGGAGATGCTCAATAAAATTGTTCAGGCAGAAAAAATTAACGTTAATGATGAAGCGCTTCTGCTCATTGCCAGAAAAGCCGATGGGAGCATGAGGGATGCTGAAAGTATCCTGGATCAGATGATTGCTTTCAGCAGTGGAGATCTTACGGTGGAGCAGGTGAGAAGTTCGCTTGGTCTGATCGATCAGGAGGTTTATTTCGAATTTACCGATCTTTTTCATGATAAAGATTCTGCGGCCGTCCTGAAATATGCAAGCCAGATTGTCTCTTCCGGTCACGATCTGATTGATTTTATCCATGGCCTCCAGGAACATTTTCGGAACTTCCTACTGACTGTGGCACTGAAAAGTACAAAAATCCTGGATGTCGCGGATCATTTCAAAAAAAGATATGAAGAAATGGCTGCCGGATTTACAGACAGAGATCTTATCCACCACCTGCAGATTCTGGGAGAGGCGGAACAGCAGTTAAAATACAGTTCGTTTCCGGAATTGACCCTGGAAATGATTTTGCTTAAACTGGTTTATAAGCCGGCCAGCGTGGACCTTGAAAAACTGTTAAGTGCCATTGAAAAAACTGAAAATAGTGGTTCTTCAGATACCCCGGCTGGAAAAAAAAATGATGTGAATACGGAACCCCAAACAGAACTTCCGGAACCGAAATCCCGGAAAAAGAAATCCCCACCGGATACACTGTTTTCCGGAGAGAAGGGTAGGGCAGCTCCGCTTCAGACCGCCGATAACCGTGGATTTTCCGGTCTGGAACAATCCTTCAGGAACTTTCAGGACATTGAAGACTTTCAACCTGAAGAAAATAAATTGTCGGATGATCGAAAGCCGGATATCAGCGAAATAAAGGCAAAATGGCCTGAAGTAATTGAAAAAATCCGAGCTCAGAAAGTGGCACTGGCATCTTTTCTGGAAGAAGGTGTACCATACGAAATACAAAATAAGCGGTTGATAATCGCTTATGATCATAGTGCTGCTTTCCATCAGGAGCATGTAGAAAAGAACAGCAGGACAGTTGAGAAAATATTGAACGAGGAATTAAATATGCCGCTGCGAATTGGGTTCAAATCCATCAGTTTTAAAAATGAGGGAATTGAAAAAATACCCAGGACGCCGGAGGAAATAATTGAGGATATTAAAAACAAGGAACCTATTATCCGGAAAATCATTGATATGTTCGATCTGGATGATAAGTCCCGCGGATAAATTAAAAGAAGGTGGTCTATGAAAGGTGGAATGAATCAGATTCTTAAACAGGCACAGAAAATGCAGGAAGAGTTGAGTAAAGTTCAGGAAAATCTGGTGAATATCACGGTGGAAGGAAGTTCTGGCGGAGGAATGGTTACAGTAACCGCAAATTGCCAGAATCAAGTCCTGGAAGTAAAAATAGAACAGGAAGTGATTGATCCTGATGATAAGGAAATGCTGGAAGATCTTGTAGCTGCAGCTGTTAACCAGGCCCTGGAAAATGCCCAGAAGCGTTCTCAGGAAGAGATGAGCAAGGTGACCGGTGGTATGCTTGGTAATCTGCCCGGCGGTTTTAAATTACCGGGGATGTAAAATGAAAACGGCATTATTGCCTCCTGCAATTCTTAATCTGGTGGAAGAATTGGCCCGTCTGCCAGGAATCGGGCGTAAAACCGCTTCACGACTGGCATTTTACATCCTTAATGCCTCCAACCATGATGCCGAAAACCTGGCCAGGGCTATCCGCGAGGTTAAACAGAAGATACGATTCTGTAAAACCTGTTTCAATATTACCGAAGAGGAAATCTGTCAGATTTGCCGGGATACATCCCGAAACCGCTCTCAGATCTGCGTGGTGGAGGATCCTGCCAGCATTATTATGCTCGAAAAGACCAATGAATACCAGGGTTTGTATCATGTGCTTGGGGGAGTTATCTCACCGCTGGATGGCATCGGCGCGGAAGATTTGCACATGAAGCAACTCATAGAGCGTCTCGAGGGAGTGCATGAAGTAATACTGGCATTAAACTCCAGCACGGAAGGGGAAGCGACCAGTATTTATTTAACCAGGTTACTCAAATCCAGAGGGATAAAAGTAACCAGACTTGCACGAGGAATTCCGCTGGGAAGTAACCTGGAATTTGTGGATGAATTGACCCTTAGTAAAGCCCTCAAATCCCGGATGGATGTCTAAACAAGAGTTACCGGATGTTTATTAAGAATTGAGGTCTGATGTTTCCTTTAAAAGATACTATCCCTTCTTCAACTTTTCCTTTTGTCACCATCTCTATTATTGTAACCAATATTTTCATATTTATTTATCAACTTTCTCTTGGGCCGCAATTGAATGAATTCTTCAATCACTTTGGAGTGATTCCGGTAAAGTTTACCTCGGTAGCTTCGGAAAATCCGGTTCAACTTATTCCACTATCAGCCACACTCTTCTCATCGGTCTTTCTGCATGGCGGCTGGATGCATATTATAGGAAATATGTGGTATTTATGGATTTTCGGAGATAATATAGAAGACCGAACGGGTCATTTTCGCTTTCTGTTATTTTATCTCCTGTGTGGGATTGCGGCCGGTCTTGTTCATATCATCATGAATCCGGGTTCAGGTGTACCAACCATTGGAGCGAGCGGGGCAATCGCCGGCGTTATGGGTGCCTATATTCTCCTGTTTCCAAATTCACGAGTTATCACTCTGATTTTCGTCATCTTTTTCATTCAAATCGTTGAAATTCCTGCCATATTTTTTCTTGGCTTCTGGATTATTATTCAAATAATCAGTGGCAGTATGCAGGCGGGATTAACTGAACAGAGTGGTGGCGTTGCCTGGTGGGCACATATTGGAGGGTTTTTCATAGGATTACTGCTGGTACTTTTTTTCAAAAAAAGGAAGAGCAGGAAGTGATTGATCAGTCACCTGAATTAATTCATCGCTTAGAACTGGCTGAAACCGTCTCTGTTTTAACCGGAGCGGGCATATCCGCAGCCAGCGGAGTACCGACATTCAGGGGAGAAGGTGGTTTATGGAAAAATTACCGCCCGGAAGAACTGGCCACGCCTCATGCATTCCAACGGGATCCGGTGCTTGTATGGGAATGGTATTCATGGCGTCGCGATCTGATTCGGAACGTAAAACCAAATGAAGCACATTTCGCTCTGGCCGCCATGGAAAAAATTATTCCGAATTTTGTCATTATCACGCAAAATGTGGATAACCTCCATCAGGATGCCGGAAATAAGAATGTTATTGAACTTCATGGAAACATCATGCGAAACAAATGTTTCAACTGCGGACGGAAATTGGAGGCGGAGATAGACCTGCATAACCTGCCCCGTTGTCCGGACTGCCACGGCCTTATTCGACCGGACGTTGTATGGTTTGGGGAATCATTGCCAATGCGGGCCATTCAGGATGCCCATTCCTGTGCCCAAAGAAGCGAGGTATTTCTGATTATAGGGACTTCCGGAGTGGTGGAACCCGCTGCCTC
>JAFGSO010000380.1 GCA_016934605.1 Calditrichota bacterium
AGAAATTAAAAAAGAGCTGGGAAGCTCTTTTATCTATTTGTCCGACGAATTTTATATCCGGACCGGAAAAGCTCTTCCGGGGAAGGATTATTATGAAGGATTCTATCAGTTGGAAAATGGGATTGGTTTAACCAGGGATATGGTGGATCGTTTCAGATCCGAACTGCCGCGAATCAGACAAATAATTCCCCCACTGAAATTTACTTTTGTGAGCGGAAAACTGGGTGCTCTGGTCCTGAAAAGATACATTATCCCATCGCTGACGGAGATACCGCACGCCAGTATTAAATTATACCAGGTGCCCAATTACTTTTTCGGCACTTCTATCGTGGTTGCCGGTTTACTGGTGGGCAGCGATATTTATAATCATCTGAAGAATAAGGAACTGGGTGATTACATCGTGTTACCTCCCCGGGTATTGAATCACGATGGTCTTTTCCTTGATGATTGGACGGTGGAAAAGCTGGAAAAAATGCTGAATCGCAAAATTATTATTTTTCCGGATAGTTTTCTGACCCTGTTTGAAAATATTCGGACTGAGTCGTGGATTGCCGATGAGGATGAAGCCAGAAAAATACGCCATTCGGGTCCGTCGCTATACCTTGCAGAACATATGAAGATCGGTGAAGAATTATGTCAACAATCATTGAATGGAAAAAAGTAAAAATCAATTACTAAAGAAAATTGAAAATGATGAGTGTACCTGTTGTTACCATAATTGGACGGCCGAACGTGGGTAAATCCACGCTATTCAATAGAATTATCAAAAAGCGTGAAGCAATAGTTGATGACCAGCCGGGAGCGACCCGGGATCGGTTATACGCGGAAACGGACTGGCAGGGGCAATCTTTCATGCTGGTGGACACCGGCGGTTACATGCCTCAGGTGCTGGATGAAATGGAAAAAGCCATCCGCGAACAGGTAGAAATTGCCATCGAAGAGGCTGACGTTATTCTCTATGTGACAGACCAGTCCACCGGAGTAACGGACTGGGATCAGGACATTGCCTCAAAATTAAAAAAAGCCGAAAAAAAAGTAATTCTGATCGTCAATAAAGTTGACAATCAAATGATGGAAGCAGAGATTTATCAGTTTTTCAATCTTGGCCTGGGTGAACCGCTCGGTGTTTCTGCATTGCACGGAAGAGCTATCGGGGATATGCTGGATGAACTTGTTCAAAAAGTCAGAAAAGTGCCCGAAATTCCCCAGGCGGAGGATGGAATTAAACTGGCAGTGGTCGGCCGAGAGAATGTTGGCAAATCCTCCTTTGTAAATACACTGATCGGAAAAGCACGATCAATCGTAACCACAATTCCCGGTACCACCCGGGATCCCATCGATTCCGAACTGAATTATCAGAAGAGAAAATATCTGCTAATTGATACTGCCGGTTTGAAAAGAAAGACCAGAGTGAAGGAGAATATCCTTTTTTACAGTCATCTCAGGACGCTTCGCAGTATTCAGAGAGCGGATGTTGTGCTATATTTCCTGGATGCCACAGACGGCCCCACACGACAGGACCTGCGGATTGTTCAGGAGGCGGCAGTTCAGAAAAAAGGTCTGGTAGTGGCGGTAAACAAGTGGGATCTTATTCCCAAGGATGAAAAAACCATGAATATCTGGGAGAAAGCCCTGCGGGAAAAACTGGGAATTTATTCTTATATTCCCATCGTATTTACGTCGGTGTTGGAAAAAAAGAGACTTTACAAACTGCTGGATGTGGCAACCGAAGTATACCAGGAACTGCAAAAAGTTATACCGACTCATGAGTTAAACGAATCACTTTTACCAATTATGCAGACAACCAGCCCACCCTCAGTTCAGGGAAAAGAAATCAAGATAAAGTATATTACCCAGGTAAAGTCCAGTCCGCCCGTGTTTGCATTTTTCTGTAATTTCCCAAAGCTGGTTATGGAAAGTTACCGCCGTTTTCTGGAAAGAAAAATACGGGAGTTATGGGGCTTTCATGGTGTGCCGGTTACAGTCGTCTTTAAATCCAAAGGTAAAAAGAGAAAATGAGATATGGCTGGCAATACGGTGAATCATCCTTAAATGAAAAACAGGTTCACAGATTACTGGACAAAGAGATGGAAATATGAATAGCGGTATTCGGATTTCGGTTATTTTTCTTCTTCTGGTGAGGATCATGCTCTTATCTGCGGGGGAATCGGGAGACCCGGGAGCGGAGCTAGACAGTAATTATTCGGAAATTCAGAAAACCCAGAACATCAAATGCGGATTTCCGGAAATGCTGCAGGCGCACACCCCCGGCAACCAGAAAAAGCTAAACCGGCTGTTGGAAAACCGCCTGGATGCAATTGATTTTGACCGGGTTTATATTTCACCGGCAGGATTCTTTCGCATCTATTATGATACCGAAGGTATTAATGCCATTCCAATTTATGATCGGGATCTGAATGGGATACCGGATTACCTGGAATTTGTTGGGAAGTCGTTCGACCGTGCCTGGATACTGGAAATAGATTCACTGGGCTTCAAACCTCCACCCGATTCAACAGGAAATCCCCGAGTGCAATATCCGGTTTTCTGCAGGAGGCTGGGATTTTACGGTCAGACCTGGCTGGAATATGAAATACCTGCATTGCCCGGCATCAACTATGTAACCTTTATCGAGATCAACACGAATTTTGAAGATATCAGTTATCCCGGTATTACTGATCCCATTGTGCGGGACAGTATGGCAATAGCAGTAACGGCTGCTCATGAATTCAATCATGCCCTGCAGAGCGGTTATCGTCTGTGGGGAGAAAACGACTTTTTCTATGATCTCTGGTTCATTGAGAGTTCGGCTACCTATATGGAAGAAGTTGTTGCTGGAGAGGTGAACGATTACCTCCAGTACCTGGACTACTACCTTGGCAATACCCTTCTGCCTCTGGATGAATCGACCGGCGGATATGAAGATTACGGCAAGGTTGTTCTGGAAATCATGCTGGGGGATCTGTACGGACGTGATATTACCAGAAGAATCTGGGCGGAAAGTGTGGAGAGGCGGGCCTTTCCGGCACTGGAAAAAATTCTGATTGAGAGTGGAACGGATATCGAATCGGAGTTCCAGCGCCTGGCATTGTGGTTGAATTTTACCGGAAGAAGAACAATCCCCGGCAGGTATTTCCCGGATGCAAAGTGGTTCCCTTCGGTAAATAGAAAAATGGCTGAAAGTTTTCAGGATTTCGAAACTGTACTACTGGTGGATTCGCTTCCCAGGCTCTCCTTTCAGTGGTATTACGCAGCAGTAAATACCGGTGTTCCGCAGCACCTTCTGCTCAGTGCCAGGAACAGTGCACCGGCACGAAATCTGTCTTCTACCTTTGTTAATCCGGTTGACAACAGTTTTCTGCGGTATTCCGCCGCCATTCCTTTTGAATTGCCGTTCCTGACCGAAAACAGTGTCGTTTCCCTGGGAGTTGTAAACACTTTTGACGAAGGTAGTTCATTCTTCAGCTTCGATCTTCGATCCAGACCACTTATAAATCAAGAAAATGAAAACGTCGTGGTATTTCCTCAGCCACTGAAAATTACAGTGAGTGATCCGTATTTAAAATTTAAAAATCTTCCCCGGGATGCCGAAATACATATCTATAGTGGAAACGGATTTCTTTTAAAGAGTCTTCGAAGCGAGTCTTCACAGATTGCCTGGGATTTGAGGAATTCTCAGGGTGACCTCCTGGGAAGCGGAGTTTACCTTTTTCGTGTGGTATCGAAAGTGAAAGAAACCTCCGGTAAATTCATTATAATTCAGTAGAAGGAATAAAGGTTTGGATTGAATGCGAAAATAAGCGTTAGTAAGGATCACTATCCCGTGTTATCAGCAGTATTGATAAAATAACACAATACTGTTTGCTGCCGAAATTCTAATTCTTATTTTAGAATCAACACAATGATTCAAAAAATGGTGAACAGAAAGTTAAATTCCCGATGAATCTTGCTTTTATCTCTTTCGTTATCAGTATTCTGTCTCTCGATATTACCATTGCCTTTCAGGTTTTGATATCGAGTCCGATATTTGCATGTCCGATCATCGGTTGGATTATGGGTGATATCTGGATGGGATTCGAGATCGGTTTTCTGTTTCAGCTGCTTTGGCTGGGGCGGATACCTGCAGGTGCTTCCATCGTCCCGGAGGGGAATATCGCCACCATGATCTCTACAGTACTGTTTATTGCCTATCAGGAGATGGGATTCCCCAATTCAACTCTGGTGATTATTTTTTTCTTAACCATTGTATACAGTTACATGGGATCTCTACTCACCATGTTCTATCGCAAATTTAATGGTAAAATCCTGAACCTGATGAACAAGCAGGTTCAGAATGTTCACTTTCCGGTACTTATTCTGCTGGAAGGCGGAAGCATGTTTTTCTATCTTTTTTCTGTCTTTTTATTTACTCTTTTGCTGCTTAAAGCGGGTATGCTGATTATGCCGGTTATTATTCCTGCTGTGGGACAGTTATTCGAAAGCCAGTTTATCATTGCCAAGCCAGTTATTCTTGGAATCGGTCTGGCATCCATATTTCCGGTCATTCGTGATGCATTATTCAGGAAAGCAGGTAAGAAAATTGTCCAGTAAGCGGAAAAAAATAACAAAGTGGGACCTTTTCAAGGTATTCCTGACCAGTTTTTTCATGCAGGCAGTCTGGAATTTTCGGAGCCTGATCAGCATCGGATTCAGTATCTGTTTTTTCCCGGTGATTGGTAAGCTTTGCGATTCTCCCGAGGCCAAGAAAGATTTCTTTCAGCGGCATCTCAAATTCTTCAATGCCCATCCGTACTTTGCATCATTCGCTCTGGGCGTTTCAATCCGGTTGGAGGAGATGCGAAGTGAAGGACAGGCACAAATGCCGGAAACGGTTGACCGGCTCAAGGAAATGCTGGTCAGTCCGCTGGGAGCTGTGGGGGACAGACTGTTCTGGGTGACCATCAAGCCGGCCTGCCTGCTTACCGGGATGGTTGGAATCCTGATTGCTCCTACTGTTACCGCGCGCCTCATTACCCTGGCCATAACTTTTCTGATCTATAATATACCTCACTTCTATTATCGTTATCAGGGTATTATTGAGGGCTATAATCATCCATTCGACATTCATAATTTCATCAGCCAGCAGAGATTCGAGGTGCTGCGCAAAATGTTTGTCTACTTGTTCTCCATCTCGCTAACGGCGCTGGTGATTCTGTTCATCTATCACCTTTTTCAATTAAAATTACCTCATATGTTGTTTTTTCTGGCATCGGTTTTTTATACCTATATTTTCATGAAGATATCACATAATTTTTATCTGGTTACCCTCGGATCGTTTATATTTTTTCTATTCGCAGCCATTTTGTTTCTCTGATAACCTGATCCGAAGGATTAAATAAAATCTCATATTTTTAAAAAAAGATGATTCAAAAATCATTCAAAATTATCAATAAAACAGGTCTGCATGCCAGACCGGCAGCTATTCTGGTAAAAACCACCGGAAAATTTAAATCTCAGATCTTTATCACCAAGGATGGAGAAAAAGTCAATGGTAAGAGTATCATGGGAATCATGACACTGGCCGCAGAAAGAGGGAGTATTATCGAGGTAACGGTTGATGGTCCGGATGAGAAGGCAGCAATGGATGCCATCGAGAAATTGATTACCAATCAATTTTATGAATGACAATTTTCAGAACCTGCCTATGTCCGGGCATTGAAATTATTTTCGATGTGGTATACCATGAATGATTTTTTTTCAACAGGGTGAGTGAATCTTCGACACATTTTATGCAAAAGTTCCCTCCTTGCAATTTAATTAAATATATGAAAATTCAGTATTTATTATTCTAACCCGGAAGAGTAATTTTCCCGGCATTCAATTTGCATATTTTTGAATGGACATATTCCCTGGAGTGCAGGAAAAACAGAGTTTCAGGTTATGTCTGTTTTAAAAGGCGGGGCATGATGGCCCGGACCCGGAAAAGGAACTCGCTGTTACTGAATAAAATCAAGCAAGTTGATGCAGCTGAATTTATTTCTGTTGTGGTAAGCAGGGGGGATTCCTGGTGCATCTCGCCGGAGCGTCGGCAATAAGATGCCTTAAAAGGAAGAGTAATTCATCAAATTTTAAAAAAAGATTTATGCAGGGACGGAATTGAGTCGAAAATAGTGAAATAGATAAGGTAAGGAAACTTAATATGAAGCGTGATGAAGTGAAAGTTCTGGTCGTTGAAGATGAAGAAATAATCCGCATGATGTTCAAGCAGTCGTTTTCCAACTGGGGTTTTAAGGTAGATACAGCGGAGAATGGCAAGGATGCGCTGGAAAAATGTCAAAAACAGTTCTACAATATTGTGGTTACTGACTTAAACATGCCTGTAATGGATGGCATGGATTTGCTCAAGCGACTGAAAAGCAAGTTTGCGCACCAGGAAGTTATTGTCATCACCGGCTATGCAACTATCGAGTCTGCGATTGAAGCCATGAAGCTAGGAGCCTATGATTTTATTTTAAAGCCGGTAAACTTCGATCACGTGCAGTTTACTATTAACAAATGTTTTACCAAGATACGTGCGGAAGCAGAAAATGAAGAATTACGCGAATTAAATTCGCAACTGCTGGAACTGAACGAGATGAAAGATAAATTTCTATATATAACCAATCACGAGATCAGAACTCCTCTTACCATCATCAAGGGTTACATTGATGTCTTAAGCAATCTGATTATTAATCCGAACTCCGAGGTTACTGAAACTCTTACTATACTGGAAGATACCGTTGCTGAACTCAGCGAGCTGGTAGACCGAATGCACCTGCTGAAATCTCTTGAATTGGGTGAGACACCGAAAAATAATAATACGCTGGATTTGAAAGAGATTCTGGGCAAAGTCTACCGGGATATGGCGAATCTCTTCAAGGTCCGGAACATCGAGCTGCGGATTGTTGTGGATAAGAAACCGCTTTTTATCAAAGGAGATTACCGGCAGGTTCGGCTTATAATGCGTGAACTGTTGAACAATGCATTAAAGTTTACTCCTGACGGTGGCAAGGTGATGGTAAAACTGGAAATCAAAAATGACCAGATTCTTTATTCGGTAAAGGATACCGGTGTCGGCATTCCTTACGATAAACAGAATGTTATATTCGATCGTTTCTATGAAATACAGGATGTGGTGAATCACCGTTCATCAAAAAAGGATTTTATGGGTGGCGGGCTTGGCATCGGTTTGAGCATGGTGAAGGAGATAGTTGAGGGCATGGACGGGCGAATAGAATTGCTGAGCGAACCTGGCCAGGGATCGGTTTTCAAACTGGTTCTGCCATATTCGCAGACAAAATCCAAAACGGCCACGGTTGATAAAACGATTGTTGATACTAAAGCGTAAAAAAGATTTTACCTCTTAGCTAAGAATAAGCGGTAATTCATCACCGGCTGTTTTTACGGCCCGGAGTATGAGCCAATAAACTCACAATCCACCCGCAAAATTCACCTGTTGGCATTCCGGTTTTATCAAAAATTACCACATACATCTCAGTACAATATTTCTTGACATTTTTCTCCCATATTGTTAATATGGAACAGATTAAGGTTTAAGGTCATATGCGTGTTATTCTGATCCATTTTTTTCTTCTGTTTTCTGTGCTATTTTCTCAGGAAACAGGAAAAGTGTTTATTCTGGAATATGAAGGGGTCATTAATCCGGTGGCGATGGACATCATCCGATCCGCCATTGAAAGGGCGGATGAGGAGGGTGGAGAATGTCTCATCATCCAGATGGACACCCCGGGCGGATTGATGAAATCCATGCAGCAGATTGTGAAAGATATCCTGGCCGCCCCCATTCCTGTAGTGGTATATGTTGCTCCCGGCGGTTCCCGCGCCGGATCAGCCGGTGTGTTTATTACCTACGCAGCCCATGTTGCCGCCATGGCACCGGGGACCAATATCGGTGCAGCTCATCCGGTGAATTTACAGGCAGGTGCGGATACCAGCGATACCATGATGGACAAAGTTACCAACGATGCTGTGGCTTTTATCCGCAGCATTGCTGAAAAGCGGGGACGGAATGAGGCGTGGGCGGAAGATGCGGTACGGGAGAGTGCATCTATCCCGGCCAGCGAAGCTCTTGAACTGAATGTCATTGATGTAATTGCTCCGGAGACAGACAGTCTTATAGCCTGGCTGGATGGCCGTGATTATGAAGTTCTGGACGGGCGCCGGACTCTGAATACCGCAAATGCCCGGAAAGTCAGGATTGAAATCTCATGGCGTCTCAAACTTCTGAATGTTATCAGCGATCCGAATATCGCATATATACTGCTGCTGATCGGTATTTACGGTATATTCTTTGAACTGTACAATCCCGGGGCGATACTGCCCGGAGTGGCCGGGGCGATCAGCCTGATTCTGGCTTTTTATGCTCTTCACACCTTACCGGTTAACTATGCCGGCTTACTTCTTATTCTCCTGGCCATTATCCTGTTTGTGGCGGAAATTAAAATACCAAGTTATGGATTATTGACTGTTGGAGGAATAATATCTCTGGTAATGGGGTCAATCATGTTATTCAAAGATAGCTTACCATTTATTCAAATTTCCTGGAAAGTAATTGTGTTTGCCACAGTTATTACCACTCTCTTTTTTGTTTTTGCGCTGGGTCTGGCATTCCGTGCTCAACGTCGTAAACCGGTAACCGGCCGGGAGGGAATAGTTGGTGAAATGGGTGAAGCCGTTGCAGATTTTTCCCGCGGGAGGGGGCAGGTGGCCGTTCACGGAGAAATCTGGGATGCAAAAAGTGATGAAAAAATTAAAAAAGGTGATGCCGTAAAAGTTGAATCCATTGAGAATCTAAAAATAATGGTCAAAAAACTCACTTAATATCGGAGGATTAATCTATGCCCTATCTCGCCACTATTGTGGTACTCGTATTGATTTTGATTGCCAGTGCCGTCCGGATTTTGAGGGAGTATGAACGGGGAGTCATTTTTCGGCTGGGTCGGCTGATAGGTGCCAAAGGCCCCGGTCTGATTATTCTGATACCTCTTATCGACCGTATGGAAAAAATCAGTCTCCGTACGGTTGTGATGGATGTTCCGCCACAGGACGTGATTACGCGGGACAATGTAAGTGTGCAGGTGAATGCGGTTATTTATTTCCGCGTTTTGGATCCCGAAAAATCTGTCGTTGAAGTGGAAAACTTTCTGTTTGCGACATCCCAGCTATCACAAACCACTTTACGAAGCATTGTCGGACAGGTAGAACTGGATGAATTACTGGCTCAACGGGATAAAATAAACAAGGATTTACAACAGATTATTGATCGTCACTCAGATCCCTGGGGAATTAAAGTGTCTCTGGTGGAGATCAAGCATATCGATCTTCCCATTGAGATGAAGAGGGCCATGGCCAGACAGGCGGAGGCTGAGCGCGAACGGCGTTCACGGGTCATCAGCGCTGAGGGTGAGTATCAGGCAGCTACCAAACTCCAGATGGCGGCAGAAATTATCGACAAATATCCGGTAGCCCTTCAGCTTCGCTTTCTGCAGACCCTTACCGAGGTAGCTTCCGAAAACAATTCTACCACCATTTTTCCTGTCCCAATCGATCTCTTCACTCATTTTATGAAGGGCGGAGACAAGCCCTGAAATACATACGGATTTATATCAAACCAGTTTTATTTATCCCTGGAGCAGCAGAGAGCAATCTCTGCTGTTCTCTTTTTTAATTGTATTGATTTTCTCAATACCCTTTCGTATTATCTATGCGATTAATTTAACAAGAATAATGGGAAAATATCATTCAAATATATCCAGCCTGGTTGAAATCCTAAATTCCCTGAATAATTTTCTCAAAGACTATTCGATTTACGTTTATCTGATTGATACAAATTATCATCTGATCTGGTTCAATAATCATACACGTGATAAATTTCATCTGAGTGAACCGTCGGCCGATACTACCTGTTTCAAAACATTCTGGGGATACAGTGAGCCCTGTAAAGAATGCCCCCATTTTAATCAGGAGGATACTTCCTGCATACACAGGATGGTTCTTCGCCGCAAATTTCCGGGTGATGACAGCTATACCTTTCTGGAGCTTATATCATTGCCGGTTCTGGATTCTTCAGCAAATCTGGAAGGTTTTCTGAAAATCGGTCTTGATGTAACATCGATTGAAAAAAAACAAATGGAACTCCGTGAGAAGGAGAAGCTGCTGATATCCATTATTAAAACATCCTCTGATGGGATCGTATTATTGGATAATGATGAAAGGATAATCAGCTGGAATCGGGGTGCTCAGGAAATTTTCGGATATTCGGCAGAAGAAATTATCGGAAAGTCGGTAATTTCGCTTATTCCCAAGGAATTAATGGAGCTGGGGGAACATTATTACATTCGAAAACAATTGTTGGAAAAAGGATTCATACGGAATTATGAAACACAGCGTCTGCACAAAAACGGGCAGATGATTCATGTTGATCTTATCAGCTCAGTGTTGAGAGATGAACAGAATCAACCAATGGGCCGATCGGTGATGGTGAAAGATGTATCGGCCCGGAAAGAACTGGAACTTGAGCTTCGCCGTACAATTCAGGAATTATCCAAACTGAATGAATTAAATGAAATACTCTATGCGACAACTACCCTTGAAGAAATCCTGCGAATCATTCTGATAGCTGTTACAGCAGGAGAGGGACTTAAATTCAACCGTGCATTCATGTTATTGAAAAGTGAAATCAGAAACAGTCTTCAGGGTTATGTTGCCATGGGACCGGCCGATGAAAACGAAGCACAGCGTATCTGGACCAGCTTAAAGACCAGAGGACGGTCTCTGAAGGAAATTGTCAATGAATATCAGTTGAATCTTTCCGGCAGTGATAAAGTTATTAACGATCTGGTCCATGCCATTGAAATCCCACTGGATTTCAAAAATCATATCCTGATCGATGCCATGGAGAACCGGGTATCGTATCATGTGGTTCAAAAGCAGATTAAGTCGGATGTAAATCTGACACTTGAGTATGAAGGACAAAACCTGGCCGATTTGTTGGATTATCACACCTTTCTGGTTGTACCTCTTTTTACCAAAAACGATAAATTGGGTGTCCTGATCACTGACAATAAATTTACCGGCAGGGATATTACCCACGATGACGTTGAGACCCTGAAAATATTCAGCAGCCAGGCCAGCCTGGCTATCGAAAATGCCATCTTGTACGAACGTCTGGAGGATCGAATTGCCGAACTCCAGCGGGCCTACCAGAAACTGGAAACCAATGCGGACAGGCTCCTTCGGGCAGAGCGTCTTGCCGCGATCGGTAAAGTGGCGGCATCCGTCGCTCATGAAATACGAAATCCGCTGGTATCAATCGGGGGATTCGCCAGGTTGATGGACAAGAAAATGACCGATAATGATGAACTGAAAAAATATACCTCCATTATTATCAATCAGGTAGATCATCTTGAAAGCATTTTAAATAATATCCTTGGAATTGCAAGTCCACGCCCGCCGGAACAGGTCTCGGTGAACATACATGATGTGATATATCATGTATTGACCATGATGGATGAGGTATTACATAAGAAAAATATTGAACTTGATTTGCAGATAAACTGCCGCCAACCTCAGATAACCGGTGACGAAAAGCAGCTCTTTCAGGCAATTATGAACATTATTAAAAATGCCGTGGAAGCCATCCCGGGAAAAGGGACAATCACCATCAGGACTGAATGCAGTAAACAGTTCGTTGATATAGAAGTCCGTGACAGCGGACATGGTATAGCACGTGAAGCTCTCAGGAAAATATACGATCCGTTTTTTACAACCAAGAGCGGAGGAACAGGCCTCGGACTGGCGGTGGTACATCAGATTATCAAAGACCACAAGGGTTATATAGAAATTTCGAGTGAGCTGGACAGGGGAACCAATGTGAAAATCAGACTGCTGAGGAGTATCAAGAAAAAGAAAAATCAACTGGTGCATTAAACAGGATGTATCAGATATTCATAAAGGTAAATTGACTGATTCAGAATTTTTCACTTATCAAATACCTGGAGGTATTATGGAGAAGAAAGTGCTCAGTAAGGAAGAACTGTTACAAAAGGCCAAAAAACCCGCAGAAGATGCCATGCGTCTTCACCCCTACTATCGGGGTAAAATTGAAGTGATCCCCAAAGCCCATGTATGGGGCATGGAAAGCTTTGGTGTCTGGTATACGCCAGGTGTCGCAGCCCCCTGTAAAGATATTCAGGCAAATCCCGAAAAGGTGTTTGAACATACGAATAAATGGAACACCGTGGCTGTGATTTCAGATGGAACCCGGGTTTTGGGTCTTGGAGATATTGGTGCAGAAGCCGGATTACCGGTAATGGAAGGGAAAGCATTACTGTTTAAGTATCTTGGTGGAGTGGACGCTTTTCCTCTCATGCTGGATACCAAGGATCCGGATGAAATTATCAAGACCTGTCTCATCCTGCAGCCTGGACTGGGAGGAATAAACCTGGAAGATATTTCTCAACCGAAATGTTTTCATGTGCTGGATACATTGCGCGAGAAGGCCCGGATACCGGTGTGGCACGACGATCAGCAGGGGACCGCAGCTGTCACAACGGCCGGGTTGATCAATGCCCTGAAAATGGTTAACAAGAAGATCGATCAGGCCAAAATAACCATGGTCGGAGCAGGCGCCTCAAATATAGCCATTTCCAGAGTTATCATCAAAGCCGGTGTAAATCCCAAAAATATCATTATGGTAGATTCAAAGGGTATTCTGAATCGGGACCGTGATGATCTGAAAACAGGGAAGTATAAAGAGAAATGGCATATGTGTGAGATCAGTAATGAAAAGCAGAAAAAGGGAGGTATTCCGGAAGCTATGGAGGGTGCAGATGTTGTGATTGCACTGTCCCGCCCCGGGCCCGATACCATAGAGAAGGAATGGATATCCCGAATGGCAAAGGATGCGGTTGTATTTGCATGTGCTAATCCTATACCGGAAATCTGGCCCTGGGAGGCAAAAGAAGCCGGTGCTCGCATTGTGGCTACCGGACGTTCGGATTTCCCCAATCAGGTTAATAATTCACTGGGTTTTCCGGGAATTTTCCGGGGCACGCTGGATGTTATGGCCAAAACCATCACGGATGAAATGTGTATTGCTGCCGCCAAAGAACTGGCCAAAACCGCTGAAGATAAAGGTCTGCATGAGGAATACCTTATACCCACCATGGAGGACTGGGAGGTGTTTCCGCGAGAGGCTGCAGCTGTTGGCATGATGGCGATTGAACAGGGTGTTGCCAGGTTAAAAATGAACCGTGAGGAACTTTTTCAGACCGCTGAAAAAATTATTAAAAAATCCAGGGATGAGGCTCAATTAATGATGGACGAGGGTTATATTGCACCTCCTCCCGGGATTAAACTTTCTTAAAAGGAAAGATAACATTGGAAGAGGGGCATCCATGCTGTGCCCCTCTTTATAATTTCGGAAATCTCGATTTTTAACTCAGGAATTTGATTTTTATTTGCCGGGTATATATATTTAAAAAGATTATTCCGGGGATTTTGATGAAAAAAATTCTGGTGGTAGAAGACGAAGAGTCTCAGAGAATTTTGTACCAGCAGGAATTTACTGAGATGGGATATGATGTGGCACTGGCCTCGGATGGTGAAGAGGCATTGAGAATGGCGCAACAGAACCGTCCGGACCTGGTGATACTGGATATCCGCATGCCCGGACTCAGTGGATTTGATGTATTGCGGGACCTGTTGAATGATGAACCTCGCATCCCGGTGATCATCAATACAGCTTATACCCATTATAAAGAACATTTTATGAGCTGGGCAGCAGATGAGTACATCGTCAAGTCGTCCGATCTTACCGAATTGAAAAAAGCTGTCAGAAAAATTCTTCCACAGAAATAAAAGGATCAAGGAGCAAGGACCAGGGCACAAGGCAGACTGGCTGCTGGTTTTTTCCATCCGCGCCTGTCCGTCCCCGGAAGGGAATGACAGGCTTGTCCGGTGACCAGACGGGGATTAACATGCCTGTCCGGCGCCAGACGGGAATTATCCCGAAGACCTTCATACGGGACAATTGGTGGGTAGATTAATTTTTACCTTTGCCTTTGAAGCATGAACCCTGCGCCTCTGAGCCCTGAACCTTGTTTTTGTTTCCTCAATTTTTATTATTTCTTGATAAATTTATCACTTCTCTCTAAATTAATTTAAACAATTTAAAAGTTCATGGAGCCCTGCACTTATGGTGAAATCGTTTTCTCAACTGGTTGATGAAGTGAAGTCTTCGAAGAACAGACGGATTTCTGTCGCTGTTGCCCAGGATTCCGATGTACTGGAAGCACTCGAAAAAGCACGAAAATCGGGACTGGCGGATGCAATTCTGGTAGGTAAACAAACCCTCATTGAAAAAGCTGCCCGTGATGTAGGGGTGAAACTGTCCCCATTCGAAATCCTGAACATACCAGATGAGTATAACGCTGTAGGATCAGCCATTCAGCTGATCCGGGATGGTAAGGCGGATGTGCTGATGAAAGGCCTGTGTTCAACTGCCACCCTGATGAAAGTGGTCCTTGATAAAGAGTGGGGTCTCCGCGACAAGGGACTCCTCTCCCATCTGGCCATTTTTGAAATTTCCAGCTATCATAAACTGATATTCATGTCAGATGCAGCACTGAATATTGCACCTTCGATGGATGAAAAAATCAGAATAGCAGAAAATGCCATAAGTGTAGCGCACCGGCTTGGACTGCAACTGCCCAAAGTTGCCATGATCGCTGCCGTTGAAAAAATCAATCCAGAAAAGATGCCGGCCACAGTGGATGCTGCATTAATCGCTAAAATGTCGGAAAGGGGACAGATTGAGGGTGCCATCATTGATGGTCCGCTGGCACTGGATAATGCTTTTTCTAAAAAATCCTGCGAAATCAAGGGCATAGTCAGTGAGGTGGGAGGAGATGCAGATATTGCTATTGCTCCGGAAATTGAAACCGGTAATGTTTTCTATAAATTGATGAGCTATCTGGCAGGGGCGAAAACTGCGGGTCTCATCATCGGGGCGAAAGTACCGATTGTTCTGACCTCCCGTGCCGATTCGGATGAAGTGAAATTTCTATCCATTGCTACCGCAGCAAGAATATCCTGAACAAGGGGAGTTTATGAAAGAACCGCATATCCTGGTGATCAATCCCGGATCGACATCTACCAAGGTTTCCATTTTCGAAGGTGAAAATGAACTATTTTCAGAAAATATTGAGCACCCCATTGAAGATCTCTCCCGTTTTAATCGGGCCTCCGACCAGGATCTGTACCGGATGGAACTGATTATCCACTATCTTCAGAAGAAAAAAATAGATGCGACTCAGATTAAAGCTATCGTCGGGCGGGGTGGCCTGCTGAAACCCATTGAGGGCGGCACCTATCGTGTTAACCCGCAGATGGTGGCAGATCTCCGGAAGGGAATTCAGGGAGATCATCCCAGCAATTGCGGCGGTTTGATTGCTTATGCAATTGGCAGGAATATAGGCTGTGAAGCATTTATCGTGGATCCTGTTGTGGTGGATGAGCTGCAGAATATTGCCCGGCTTTCCGGGTTACCGCTTTTTCAACGCCGCAGTATTTTCCATGCCTTGAATCAGAAAGCGGTGGCCAGACAGGCTGCGAAAAGTCTGGGTAAAAATTATACTGATGTGAATGTGATAGTTGCCCATCTTGGTGGTGGCATAACCGTTGGTGCTCATCATAAAGGACGCGTAATTGACGTGAATAACGGTCTGGATGGTGACGGGCCATATTCCCCGGAACGGTCAGGGGGCGTACCGGTGGGAGATCTGGTTAGAGTCTGTTTCTCGGGAGAATATACCTACGCAGATATGCGAAAATTGATAAAAGGGCACGGCGGTGTGGTAGCCTATCTGGGCACCCGAGACATGAAGATGGTTGAGAAAGAGGTTGAAAAAGGTAATGAAGAATATCGTCTGATTTTTGAAGGACTGGCCTATCAGGTAGCCAAGGAAATAGGTGCCATTTCCTGCGTTTTGAAGGGCCAGGTGGATGCAATCTGTATCACCGGCGGACTTGCTCACGCATCCATAATTGTCAATTGGATCAGAGATCGGGTGGAATGGATTGCACCGGTAATGGTATATCCGGGAGAAGAGGAAATGAAAGCGCTGGCACAGGGTGCTCTCCGGGTATTGAGAGGTGAGGAGGAAGCGAAAGAATATAGATAAGGCAATTTATAATTTAGAATTTAATCAGGATGGTTGTGTGAAAGTAAAAATAAAAGTGCCGGACATGCACTGTGACCACTGCAAAATGACGCTTGAACAGTCGGTGGGATCTCTGGAAGGTGTCAGTTCTGTGACGGTTGACCTGGATGCCAGAGTTGTGGAAGCAGATGGTGAATTTGAGCTGGATGATGTTGTTTCTGCCATCACAAATTCCGGTTACAGTGCCAGAGAAATACTGGACATTCAGTAATTTCCTCATTTTCTATGATAAATTAGCGCAATCTATTATGTGAAATGAATCATTAATTTTCTTTTAAACCATTAAAAATAAAGGAATTATTCATGCCGATTCATAAAATAATGGAAAATATTTATTCAGTAGGAGCAATCGACTGGGATAGAACCTTATTTGATGCGCTCATTCCCCTGCCTTACGGAACAAGTTACAACGCCTATCTTATCCGGGGCAGCAAAAAAACAGCATTGATTGATACCGTGGAACCGGCAAAATGGGAGGACCTCAAGCAGAATTTATCAAAGCTAAATGTGGATAAAATTGATTATGTCGTTTCCAACCATGCCGAACAGGACCATTCGGGCTCGCTGCCGCATTTACTGGATCTCTATCCCGAAAGTGTATTGATTACCGGTAAAAAAGGCCGGGATATGCTGGTTCCTCTTCTCGATCTGAATGAAGAACGTATTCAGATTATCGAGGACAGAGAGGAACTGTCCCTGGGAGATAAAACCCTTCAATTTATCTTTGCACCCTGGGTTCACTGGCCGGAGACTATGTTCACTTATCTGAAGGAAGATGAAATACTCTTCAGTTGCGATCTTTTCGGCTCACATCTCGCCAGCAGTCATCTATATGCCTCCCGGCATGATAACTGGCTTCCGGAAGCGAAACGTTACTATGCAGAAATAATGATGCCCTTTGCCAGCCGGATCGTGAAACATCTTGAGACAATTTCCCGGTTTCCGGTAAAAATGATTGCACCCAGTCACGGTCCGGTTCATGATAAGCCGGATTTGATACTGCAATATTACCAGCAATGGGTGTCTGAAGAGGTGAAAAACGAAGTGATACTTATCTATGCCTCCATGCATGGCAGTACCGAAAATCTCACCATGCATCTGACCGACGCATTGATCCACCGCGGTGTGCGGGTGATGCCTTTTAATACCATTTCCGCCGACATTGGCGAAATTGCGCTCGCTCTGGTAGATGCTGCCACAGTTGTGGTCGCCTCACCCGCTATATTGATGGGTCTTCATCCAAATATTGTATATGCAACTTACATCATGAACAGTCTGAAACCGAAGACAAGATTTGCCGGGCTTATTGGCTCATACGGCTGGGCGCATAAAATGGTGGATCAATTGAAAAATTTGACCGGCGATCTGAAGGTTGAGTTACTTGAACCGGTGCTGATAAAAGGCTATCCGACCATCCAGGACTATGAACAGATTGATCATCTTGCCGAACTCATTGCAGAGAAACATCGATCCGCAGGAATAAACGGGGCATGAAACATGCCCGGAAAGGGGTTTAAATGATGAAACTATCCGTTACATTGTTGATTTTATTCGCTTTGGGGCTTTATCTCTGTCCTGCACAGGATCTTCCGGCAGGGCATGAAGCACTGGGAACAAAATCGTACGATCAGTATGAAAAACCCGAGGCCTGCCAGAGCTGTCACGCGGAGCTGTATCACCAGTGGACTCAATCCATGATGGCTCAGGCTTACACTCATCACTGGGACGAAATTGAATATTTTAAGCTGGCAGTGCCACATGGCCAGAAGGATCCCAAGATAGCCGACGCAGCGGACGGATGTAACGGTTGCCATGCACCGATGGCTTATCTGGCCGGAAAAGTGCCTCCACCGCGACCGGAAGAAAATACCCGCGCCAACGAGTCAGTTTCCTGCGATATTTGTCATACCATCAAGGGTTTCAAAGGGGACACACCTTTTAACTTTAATTATATTTCAGACCCCGGCCGACTCAAATATGGAAACAAAGAAGGAAAATCATCTCCACATCACGATACAAAATACCTTGAATTTATTACCACCCCAAAATTTTGCGGTACCTGCCATAATGAAAAGAGCCCTTTTGATGTATGGGTAAAATCGACTCAGCTAGAATGGGAAGAAGGTCCTTACGCGAAGGATAACGTGCCCTGCCAGGAATGTCATATGCCCAAATA
>JAFGSO010000381.1 GCA_016934605.1 Calditrichota bacterium
GGCTCCTTCCTGTTCCCAGTCTGCTGCCAGCCGTAAAACATTATTTTCGACCGCAAAGTAAAGTTCTGGCTGGACGATTATTGCCCGTACATTATTAATAGATATTGTTTCCCGGATATCGCGCGAGCGTCCGCTCATCAGGCCCGAAGCAGTGTCTGTGGCAAACAGGACATAACCATAGGTATCGGAGGTATCGATGCGTGAATCAATATAGAGAGAGTCGCTGATTCCTTCAGCAATTTTATGGTATTGGTATCTTGGAAAATTTAAGGCCAGTGTATCACTTTCACTGCGGCGGTAAATGGTATATGTTTTCCCGGAAAGTTGCTTCCAGGTGATTCTCACCGCAGCATTTTCACGACTCAGCCGGATATTTTCCGGCGGAGTTGGAATGGGACCAGGAAATAACTGCAGGGTAGAGGGCCATGCTACAAACGGCAATCCTATTATTTCTTTTGCATATTCACCTTGCTCGGGACTTTCACCGGGAGGATGACAGGTAAAAACAATTCTGAATGTATCGCCGATGGAAATAGAAGGATCCCGAAAATTGCCCAGTTCAATACCAAACCATCCCCGTCCGCTGATATTGGGATCTCCGATACTCCAGCGCGGTGCCTCATCTGTTAGAATGATTGAATCGTTCCCATTCAATGTCACGAAAAAACTGACATCAGGCGGTGTATGCTCACAATAACTCCCGTCACTGTGCCTGGCATAATCCTTGAAATAGGCATAATCGTGTCCGAAAATAAAAGAATCCGCCGGCACAGTGTCCTTATCCCGCGAACGGTACTTTACTTCACCGCCCATGATTCTGGATTGTATGTCCCACTTCTGCTTCCATTGCAGAAAACCGACCGGCGGTGACCCATCAGGGGAATGCCATTCAGTCCTTACAGGAAAATTATCCTGAGCATACAAAAACCCGATAAACAAAACCGGCATCATTATAATCCAGCAGATACTAAAAATATTTTTTTGCAGGATCGGACGATTGTTTGTCAATCCGGGAAGAGTCTTATTCTTTCTCAATCCAATCATGGTGCTATATCCAGATTCATGTTAAACTAATTTTGGTAAACATATCCCCATCACCAATTTTTGATTTTCTGCACCATTAATACCTTCTGTCATTTCAATAACAGCATTTTAATGGTTTTTTGATAAGAATCTGCCGTTAGACGGCAGTAATAAATACCGCTGGCATTCGATCCCGGGCTTTTCAGACTGTTCCAGGTAAGGGAATAATGACCGGCTGGCAGCTTTTCATCCCCAACCAGAGTCTCAACAATTTCCCCCAGAGTATTATAGATAACAAGAGATACCCGGGCCTGAACGGGAAGATAGTAACTTATCATTGTTTCCGGATTGAAGGGATTGGGATAATTCTGTTTCAGATCAAAATCCCCGGCCAGCTGTTCATCAACCTGGTTGTTAATAGCAGTCGGTTCCAGCAATTCAACGCTGATCTCATAGTTGCCTTCCGTGGTATTTCCTCTCCAGTATTCCATATTGAATTCAGTGACTTCCAGAAAGGTGTATCCAATTTTACTGCCATATTGAACCCGCATAATCAGAACACCGTTGGAATGGCCATAGGTATGCCTTAGCACTCCATCTGCAGCAAAGGGACAGCGGCCCAGATAAGCATATCCGTTATTATCCGCGCTGGTTTCATCGTCGGCGGTGTTATCGTAATATTTACCGTACCACACGCCGGCTTGCGGAGCTGCCCGGTATATTTTGATATTGGCCTGGGGAAGAATATTACCCTGTTTGTCTTTCACCAGAATCCGGTTTTCGAAAGGAAGATCCTGCAGAAACTCCCCGATGTTACCGGGTGCATTATAATTGCCCAGCGTCGCCCGATGTCCGGCAATCCGATTCAGGGCGCCGGTACTGTATTCATCTACCCAGGTATACTCACCATTCATCAATCCTTTAATCGGATTCCAGTGGACTGCGTCGCCACTGAGGGGCATGAAAGGGGTCCCAACAATTAAACGACCATTTTCTCTGATATCGACGGTGTTCCCGGTTCCGTCATCGTGAACATTAAAACCATATAAATCAATCAGATAGCGGGCATGTCCCAGTTCGTGCAGAAGCGATCCTTCGAAATAAAAGGGATTGGTACTGATTGCAGCAGTATGATTGGCATAGAAATTCCCGTTGAGAAGAGTAGCAGGGAATCCCCACTGAAGATCGATGGTCCGGTCATTCAGATTGGGATTATTGGTGGGAAGTCCTCCGGCCAGCGGTAAGGCGCCGTCGGGAACAACATGAATCTTATCCAGACGAATGCGGTCCAGTACGCCGTCTGGATTATCCGGATAAGTCGCACTGGCAAACATCTGATTCCACATGCGGATATGCCGGTGGGCCCAGTCCTCCCAGCAGTTGGAGCCCACTCCCAAATTTTTCTGAAACTGATGAAAATAGTCGTATAAAGATTGTTCAACATAAAATCCTACCGCTATGGCATCGGTAAACACTTCAATCCGGTTATTCGCTTCCTCTTCCTCCGGAACTTCTTTCCTCGGATCAATCACAAAAGCAATCACGTGCCGGTCGAATGTCCAGTTCCATGCAAAATCTACGAAAGCGGTATCTTCGCCAGCAATTGGAATAAAACCTGTGTCAACTACCGCGCTGTCTATTATCCACGTATAAGAAACGGCTGACAGACTGCTATCTGACCAGTTTTTCACAACAACTCTCCAGGTTACCGGATCGTTCACCGCCGGCCATCCTTCCACTGCAGGGTTACTGCTTCCCCACACATAATCAATTCTGGGAAGGCGAGCCACATATTTTATGGTCAGATCCATTCCCGGACGGATGTAAGGATCTTCATTCACTTCTTCAGAATGAGAACTTTTCACACCGTCAGGATTAATAGCATACACAACATACCCGTATTTTTCATTTGCCATGGTGGTATAATCGATAAAAGTCCCTCCGGTTACCCCAGTACCCACCCGATGGTAAACCATGCGTGCTCGTCCGTCACTCAGGGTATCGCTGTAA
>JAFGSO010000058.1 GCA_016934605.1 Calditrichota bacterium
GCCATGCGAATTCCGGTTGCCACAATCGAGCGGATTTCCTTCGGATCCACGATACCATCCACCCACAGGCGTGCAGCAGCATACAGCGGATCCATCTGTGAGGCATAGCGATCCTGAATCTCCTGCAGCAATTCCTGTTTCTCCTGATCAGAAATCTGCTTGCCGGATTTTTTCAGCTGGGATAGCCGGATAGACAGTAGGGTGTTACTGGCCTGCTGCCCGCCCATTACCGCAATATTGGCAGAAGGTAGAGCGAAAATAAGGCGTGGATCGTAGGCTTTTCCACACATGGCGTAATTACCGGCTCCAAAACTGTTTCCGACGATGAAGGTAAATTTCGGTACCCCACTGTTTGCCACGGCATTCACCAGTTTAGCGCCGTCCTTCAGGATTCCTCCATGTTCGGCTTTTTTACCCACCATGAATCCGGTGACATCCTGGATAAAAACCAGCGGAATGCGTTTTTGATTACAGTTCATGATAAATCGGGCTGCTTTGTCGGCACTATCAGAATAAATAACGCCGCCAATTTGCATCTCACCCTGCTTGTTTCTCACAACCAGCCGCTGATTGGCTACAATTCCCACAGCGTATCCCTCGATTCGGCCATAACCTGTGACAATGGTTTTTCCGTAACCTGCCTTATATTCTTCAATTTCACTGCCGTCCAGTATCCGGGCCAGAACCTGATGCATATCGTAGGGACGGGTTCGGTCTGAAGGAATAATACCGTATATATCATCGGGATCGAACAGAGGAGGCAAGGCTTTCTGACGGTCGAACAATTGACCGGGAAAAGTTCCCAGTTTGTCAATCAGATTTCGTACAGTTTCGAAGGCTTCCGCCTCACTGGAGACCTTATAGTCTGTCACTCCGCTGATTTCGCTGTGTACTGCAGCTCCGCCCAGATCCTGGTTATCTATCCTTTCACCGATAGCAGCTTTTACCAGGTGGGCTCCTGCCAGAAATACCGTACCGTTTCCTTCAACAATCAAAGCCTCATCACTCATAATTGGCAGATAAGCGCCACCAGCGACGCAATTCCCCAGAATGGCAGCGATTTGCGGAATGCCCATGGAGGACATGATGGCATTGTTTCTGAATATCCTGCCGAAATGTTCCTTGTCCGGAAAAAGATCTTCCTGCAGAGGTAGAAAAATACCGGCGGAATCCACCAGATAAACAATCGGCAGACGATTTTCCATAGAGATTTCCTGTGCCCGAAGATTTTTCTTACAGGTAATGGGAAACCAGGCGCCGGCCTTAACAGTGGGATCGTTACACACAATAACTGTTTCCCTCCCATGGATTTTTCCGATTCCAAATACAGTGCCGGAAGAAGCGGCTCCACCGTATTCTTCGTACATCCCATAAGCCGCATATTCTCCGATCTCCAGAAAAGCAGATTTTTTATCAATTAGTTTGCGGATGCGTTCCCTCACCGGAAATTTTCCCTGCTCTTTAATTTTCTGTTGATATTTCTCTCCGCCACCTTTGTCTATTTTGTGCGAAACTTCCTGAAGATTTTTCAGAAGTTTCTTATAGTGATCATAATTTTGCTGAAACTGGGTGTCTTTTTTGATTTCTCTACCGATTTGAGGCATGTTGGCTCCCGGCATTATTCATGAAAAAGTAATAATATGAGATTTCCGGATAAATTTTCCATTCCACTAAACAGTGTGTGTCTGATGAAGAAGTTCCCTGGCTATGACCAGACGGAGTATTTCGGAGGTCCCTTCTCCGATAGTGCCCAGTTTAGCATCCCGATAGAATTTTTCCGCCGGATATTCTTTAATAAACCCATAACCGCCAAAAATCTGGACTGCTTCATTGGCCACTTCAACCGCTACCTCACTGGCATACAACTTGGCCATGGCCGATTCCAGATTCATTGGAAGATCATTATCTTTCATCCAGGCACTTCGCATAATAAGCAACCGGGATGCATCTATCTTCATGGCCATATCTGCCAGTTTGAATTTGGTTGCCTGAAAATCACTTACCTTTTTTCCAAAAGCCTCACGCTCGTTAGCATATTTAAGCGCACTTTCGTAGGCACCTCTGGCAATTCCCACACACATAGCACCAATACTGATTCGGCCTCCATCCAGAATCGACATGGCCTGATGAAAACCCGATCCCTCCTCGCCGAGCATATTTTCATGAGGAACTCGGCAGTTATTGAAAAACAGTTCAGCGGTGTCACTGGCTCTCATGCCCAGTTTATTCAGGTTTTTACTGATAGTAAATCCGGGAGTCCCTTTTTCCACTACGAAGGCTGAAATACCGCGAGTCCCTTTCTCGGGATCGGTTAGTGCAATGATAACGTGATAATCCGAATAATTGGCATTCGTTATAAAAGTTTTAGATCCGTTGAGCACCCAGTCATCCCCATCCCGGGTTGCAATGGTTTTAAGAGCCTTGGCATCGCTTCCGGATCCCGGTTCGGTAAGTGCCCATGCAGAGAGTGTTTCACCGCTCATCAGACGCGGAATATATCTCTTCTTTTGTTCCTCGGAACCGAATGTGAAAATATGCAATGTACCCAGTGAATTGTGAGCGGCGACAATAAGGCCCACTGACGGATCCACTGCAGAAAGTTCTTCTACTATCAGTGCATATTCGATATAGCCCATGGCCGCTCCGCCAAAAGCTTCCGGGTAGGTAATACCGAGAAGCCCCAGCTCGCCCAGCTTTTTGATTATCTCAAATGGGAATTCCTTCTTTTCATCATATGTCATGATATGGGGAGCGATTTCTTTGCGGGCAAAGTCACGAACCATATCACGGATTGCTAACTGCTCCTCACTAAACTGAAAATCCATATTTTCTCCTTATATAATTACCGTTCCTCTTCAGGTTATGTTGATACGCTACGGAATGTCTTTGGTTCTGAATGTTTTCCTTCTGATTATCCCCGGGATATGATGACAGATTTTATATAAAATCTCTCCTGAGTATGAATCTGTGATTCAGGAAAAAATAAAAGGCAATTTGGGCCATGGCAACCACTAAAAACACTGAGCGCCAGAAAGTGATATCCAGAGTCACGGCGCAATAAATGAGTTCCAGGAAAGGTGGTAATAAAAAGGACAGCAATACATATATTTTCGAGAAAGTCTCAACGGGGAAAAGTGCTGTTTTGTTTAAAATGCCTCCGAATACCGTCAGGATAAGCAGCAACCAGACAATCCATGGTCTGTAGGAAAACGAAAGACTGAAAATCAAAATAGACAGGATCATCATCCAGCCCAGGAAAAATAATCTGAATGGTAACATGACAAAATAATCAGTCTCCATAAAACGCAGGCCGTAAATAATGGTAAACAGAAAAACCCATCCGAAATCAATTATCCAGATCAGTAATATTTTTGCCAGAAAAAAGTTTTTACGGCCATGGGGCCGGCATAACACAAAATAGAGAGAATTTCCTTTCTCCAGAAAAAAAAGTGAGGGTACGGTAACCATATTGAGCATAAGCCCCAAAACTGCAAAAACGGTCCAGATTGTATCCTCAGGCTCGATGGCATAGAGGAATCCGGAAAATAAAATATTAAAAATCAGAATCAGCAGTAGCTCCCGAAGGTATCTGTGACTGCGCAGATAATTCCGGAAAAAGAATGAAAAAAAACTCAGAACAGCCAACGTTATTGCCTTTTGGTGAAAGATTGTTTAAAATAGATGAACATTTATATATTTTGTAAGATGTCTAACACATAAAAACTTTTAACCTGAATAATTCACAAATCCCATTATTGAATGGCAAAAAGTCATGCACTTTCATAAAATATCAGAACTTATTATCCAAGAATATTTTACAATTTGTTTTGTCAGATCGCATCGGTAAAACTGATAATACAGTCATACCTGATTTATTTTTTATTTATTTCCCTGAGTTATTCTCTGTGTCCTTAGTGTGCTCTGTGGCAATTCAATAGCCACAGAGCCACCGAGAGCACAGCGAGAAAAATCATGACATTGCCTGTTCATATTAAAGTTTGTGAATTAATACGGATAGAAAATTAGATGCTGAAGGGACAGAATATGTCCATGGAAAGCCGATTTCTCACAATCGTATCAGAGTTTTATTAAATGAGAACACAGTCTTTTAATCGCATATAAAAACTCATATAATAATTTTTTAAATTTACCGGTATTTGCTCAATAGAGAAACGTTATGAGTGGTAATCGTATGAGATCGAAAACAATTACAGTCATTGCAGTTGTCAATGCCGTGGGGGCCATCCTGACAGCCGTATTCTGGAGTCTGGTCTTTTTTCGCATATTCGCTGCAGAACATCTTCCTCCCGAATTGGACGCTGGTTCTGTCTCAACAACATTCGGATTCATGGTAGCTGATCTGTTGTGGGCATTACTACTGCTGGTGGTAAGTGTTATCGGACTTTGGCAACTTCGTCCCTGGGGGTGGCTTGCCGCTCAGATGATCAACATCCTGTGGATCTATTCCATGACCGTCATCTGGTGTCGCGATATAGATGGTGGACATGTGAGCCCCGGCGCGATACTGTTTCTGCCATTTGTCCCCTTTGCGGTCTGGGCAATTTTTGCGCTGTGGCGGAAACGAGAGGATTTCGGTCTTTCGACCCATGTTCAAACAACTTCCGGACAAAAGTAGGTAGCCGGTTGTGGTAAAAAAATGATCTCAGACAGGTGACCAAACGAAACAGGATACGAATAGTTCCGGCAGAAAAGTCTGACGGCAATTTTAATAAATGATGATGGTAAAATCAGTGAACTTTTTGAATCACCTTGGAATTCAGGGGAGAGTCACACCAGGCTGAATGCACCCGCTAAATAATTGATAAACATCAGGTCATATTGACAAACAATAACTAAATAATAATTACTCACTTTATTATATTATATTATACATATTTATATTTTTTTCTTGACTTTTAGTATATTTTAATTTAGATTCATTTACAATAAGAAATTGTGGAGTTTAAAGCACTGATAATTAAAGTCTAAATTGATCCGGAAATATTTTAAGTTCTGTAAAAGTTGTAAGGATTCATAATTTCTTCAATAAAAAAAAATAAATGGATTTATTAAAAATGAAAATAGTCTTAGTGAGTTAACCATCTGTTTTTGGAGTTTGAAGAAAAGTAGACTTTAATGTAAAATATATTTAGACAAAAACTTTAATACTTAATAAGCAATGGACCCTTTAATGTCCTGAAAATAAATAATTCATCTCATTTATTTATATAAAACGGGCAAAAAATTCGCCCTGAGGAGGTATTATGAAGAAGCAGTATATTATTTTATTTATTATAGTTGCAATGGTTAATCTTCTGGCATTCATCGGATTTGCAGGAGATGACAAGGCAAAAGGCGAATCAAAATATATGGTAGTTTTATCCCACACGCCTCAGGAGTGCTTAACGCAACTTGACAGAATAAACGCTAAAGGAGCTGATGTATTGAACAAATTTGACTGGGGATGTAAGTCAGGTGTTCATACCGGATATGCTCTGATCAAGTCTCAGAATGAATCGGAAGTTATAAATATGCTGCCTTCAGATGAAAAGAAGCAGGCTGAAATTGTAAAAGTAGATAAATTTACTCCTGAAGAGCTTGAGAAAATTCATAAAAAGATGTAAAATTAATATGATTGTTCCTTTAGCTCCGAAATAAATGGCGATAACTTATTAGTTATGGTAATATACATAAACTTTAAACATAATTTGTTCAAAATGGATTCCCGCCTACTACATGCCTGCCTGGCTGGCACCGGCAGACAGGCCCCAGAGGGGTAGACTGGGAATGACGCGACTCAAGGTATAGTCATCCCAATAATACATCATATAAATCAAGTCATTCAGGATTATTTTTCTCAATTAACCTGATTTTCCATTTCCTTTTCCACCTCTTTAGCTGCTTCTTAGGACAGCACTTTCAATGTCTGAGTGTATTTCATAATAAACAAGTTTATCTATCTTATATTTTTTTGTAAACCCTTCTACTAATTTATTTTTATGCTGCCAGACTCTATTAATCAAATTCGATGTTACGCCGATGTATAGTGTGCCCGCCATTCATTTTACTAGCAAGGGTTTAGGAAGCATTAAGTCAGCTTCAGATAATACAATTGTTGCAATAAAACTCACTAAGACTTATACAAAATGTTAGCGGTTCGTGCTATTATCGCTATAAAGGTCAAAGGTTAGTTGGTCAAAGTTTGCAGTCAAATTTGTTAGAAATCTTTTCATAATTGTCATTTGTCAACTGTCAAAGGTGCGCCAACAACTTTCATGTCATGGTCTGCAAAAACTTTTGCGATTTCTTCTTTTGTCGGTGGAGAAGTCCATTTGTCTGTAAACTTAAAAAATGCTTCCATTTTTCCTGCTGGCAAATATGAAACTATCATCTTTCCTTTTTCTGTCAACTGCATGAAAGCATGTTGAACATTTCTTGGAAGAAAAATTGTGTCTCCTGATTTCATTTGATATTTGTCGTCACCTACTTGAAATAGATATTCGCCTTCAATGACATAAAACCATTCGTCTTGGAAAGGATGAATATGCAAAGGAGGTCCTCCATTTGGTGTTAATCCGGTTTGCTCAAACACAGCTAAATCATTTTCAGTGTCAGTCCCGGAGATTTTGATGTCTAATGTGTTCAGTGTAACACCTTTCATTTTGAAGTGTTCGCCAAATCTAGCTTCACCTGCCTTTACTTTGAATCCTTTTTCTGTTCTCATAAAAATGTTGGTTTTGAATTTAGCAATAATACTCAATGGAAAGAGTGCAAGTGCCGACAAAATAAATGTTCCTCGTTTCATTTTAGTCCTTTTTAGTTATCTGTTAGTTTAATATAGTCTATTCAAATTTGCATTGTCGCATTAGCATGACCGCTAACGGCTGGTAATATGCGTAGGCCGGGATTTTGAAGCTCCGACTTATCAAACCGTTACTATTTTGAGTAAATGTACAAAACATAAATTACCCACATCGCCCGGCTTACGTATACCGCGTGTTACCTGCTGGCATTATTCAATCCTTTTGCCGATATAAAATGCATAACCAAAATACGCTTTATATTTTAAGTATAATTCTTTTACATACTGTTCATGTTTTATGAAATCTGCAGCAGCTTGATTTCCTGCATATTTTCTCAAAAAGTTTTCCTGAGCGGTAACCAGCGTAGGAAAATAATATTCTGTCCAACAATTTTCAGGCAGAATAAATGTGGCAATTGGTATGTATCCAGCTTTTTGCATTTGGGCAATCTTATTCGAAATCGTGTCTATTTCAGGATAGGCTTTATGCCAAAATTTCTGAACCTCCGTAGGTCGCTTCGTAGTAAACCAAGTATTTTCTGTAACAGCAAGATATCCGCCTTTTTTCAAACATTTTCGCCACTCGTTCAAACCTCGTTCAAATCCAATATTATAAATCGCACCTTCCGACCAAATCAAGTCAAGCTCCTCTTTTTAAAACGGAAGGTTATCCATTGAGCCCACAATACCTCTTACTTTATCTTGCAGATTAAGATGTTGAGAATTTTCATTTAATTTTTCGATATATTCCAGGGAAAGCTCAATGGCAGTAATCTTTCCCGGAGCGTTTTGCGCCAATGTCATAGTTTGTCCACCGGTTCCACATCCAATATCGGCAATTTGGGAGTTTTCGGTTAGATTGTCAACAAAACTCAATGCCTGAAGTGTTACTTGGGGACTTCCTGGACCTTGTCTTTCTAAGCTTGAAAAATATTCACGAATTAATCGAAAGTCAAAATCGTATATTATTTTAATGTCATTACTCATTTTAGTCTTTTATTGTCTGTTAAAATCTAACTAAAAATATTTGAAATTTTAAATTGCTGTGAATAAATGAGTTTTATTCAACCACTGAGAGTCTGTAATATTTTACCAACAGACTGGATTACCGATCTCTGGAAAGTCATAATTAAAGAAAGGAGATCTTTTTCGAACTTTCCACTATTCTTATTCACCGTTCTTTTCTCTTGACAGAAAAGA
>JAFGSO010000382.1 GCA_016934605.1 Calditrichota bacterium
AATTTACGCGCCAGTAGCTCAACTGGATAGAGCATCGGTCTACGGAACCGAAGGTTTGGGGTTCGAGTCCCTACTGGCGTACTAATGGAAAAGCAAGGTATTACAAGGGTATCAGCCACTCACCAGTAGGGTGGCTTTTTTGTTTCTGACGCTGTATTGAGTTTTATATTTAAATATTTGGTACAGGTATAATCAGCTGAAATCCAATTGACTCCAACGGTCGGTGCTTCACTGGACCGCTGCAGGAGTGATTACTCGCCGAAATAATAAAAGAATCTTATCGGGAAAAGGATAGATAAAAATTCAGGGACAGCGAGCAGAAATATAATTTGGGGGAGGAGGGTTACTCCGCTTGCCATCCCTGGTAAAAGTATGTCCTTTCATGAATACAGAATCGGCCTCTTGCCCCCCTCGGTGGAAAACCCTTAACTCGCCAGCCTCCGTGCTTCGAGGGGCGCAAGGGACCGACCTGCAGAATCTTCAAACAATCAGAATAGTTGGCGGGACTGGAATCGAACCAATGACCTTTACCATGTAGTGGTAATGCTCTTCCTGCTGAGCTACCCGCCAATGTTTCACAACATAATTAAAGGATTATATGAAAATTGATATAGATTCATATCACAAATCGTTGAAATAAAATCTGATTTGGGGGCTTTTCTAAACTCATATGCTTTCATTTCTGACAATAGAACGCTATAAATAGTTTATTTTCTTTGCAAATGTATTTTCTTTTAAAAATGTGTAACTTTTTTTTGAATTCTGACTATTACTATGGACAATTGTGGCTTGTTTAAAAACTTTAAGGGAGATTTTCTGATGAAAAGGTATTTAATGCTGCTGTCATTTTTCATTGCTTTTTTTCTGTTTCTATCGCTTCAGGCGGATGAGGGAATCCGTGATCGGGATAAAATCGATCCCATGTATAAATGGAATTTGTCCGATATTTATGCCGGCTGGGAGGAATGGGAGTCTGGATTGTCAAGACTAAAAGTTCTTATGGATTCCATGACTGTCTTTAAAGGAACCCTGGCTGAGGGACCGAATCAACTTTATAAGGTTTTAAAGCTGGATGAAGATATTAACATTCTGGTTTATCGGGTGTATCAATATCCACGGTTCCAGTGGGATCTGGATACCCGCGACCAAGGTATATCAGAAAAAGTGAAGATTGTTCAGAATCTTTTTTCACAGTTTAATACGGCTACTGCCTGGATCCAGCCGGAAATGCTGCAGATTCCCTGGGAAACGATGAAGAAATGGCTGGATGAAAATGAAAAACTGGAACCTTACCGATTCGGTATTGAGGATCTCTACCGCCAGCAGAAACATGTGCTTGACGAAGATAAAGAAATACTGCTTTCCTATTTTTCGCAGTTACGGCAGAATCCACCGGCTGTGTTTACAGAATTAAGTACCTCGGATATTCAGTTTCCAACCGTGATGCTGTCGGACAGTGAAGAAGTTCAGATGACCCATGGAAATTATTATTTCGTACTTTCTACCAATCGGAATCAGGAAGATCGCCGGAAAGCATTTGAGGCCTATTATGGAATTTTCGAAGAGATGAAAAACACCTATGCAGCTATTTATAATGGTGTCTGCCAAAGGGATTGGGCATCCGCCCGTGCCAGAAATTATAATTCCAGTCTCGAAGCAGCCCTGGAGGATGATAATATCCCTGTTTCTGTATATGAGAATCTGGTCAGCATTGTGAGGCAGAATACCGCCCCGCTGCAGCGATATCTCGAACTCCGCAAAAAAATTCTGGGTCTTGAAGAATATCACCTGTACGATGGTTCAATATCGATTGTGGAATTCGATAAACTTTATCCCTATGAGGAGGCAGGTAAATACGTTCTGGCGTCGGTTGAACCCCTTGGAAAGGATTATCAGCAGAAAATGAAGACCGCTATGTCTGGCGGATGGATTGATGTATACGAGGCACCCGGAAAAAGAGCAGGAGCTTATTCATCGAATGTATACGGAGTCCATCCCTATATGCTCCTGAATTATAACGAAACGCTCAGTGAAGTATTTACGCTTGGTCACGAGCTTGGACACACCTTGCATACCCTGTTGGCCAGTGAAAATCAGCCCTTTGCCACTCATGATTATACCATTTTTGTCGCTGAAGTAGCCTCCACACTAAATGAACGTCTGTTGCTGGATTATATGCTGGAGAAGAGCTCCGATCCCTATGAAAGAATTGCCCTGGTACAGCAGGCTATCTCTAATATTACCGGAACCTTTTACTTTCAAACTATGCTGGCGGACTTTGAGTTGCAGATTCATAAAATGGTGGAGGAAAATAAACCGGTCACAACTGAAATTTTGAAGGAAGTAACCCGCGAACTGGATGAAACCTATTATGGAAATGCAGCGGTACTGGACGAATTATATCACTATGTTTGGACCAGAATTCCTCATCTTTACCGTACACCTTTCTATGTATACCAATATGCTACCTGTTTTGCCTCTTCAGCCCAGATATATCAGAGCCTGACTTCCGGTTCCAAAAAGGAAAAAGAGCAAGCCAGAGAGCTATACCTGAATCTGTTGAAATCGGGTGGTAATGATTATCCCATGAATCAGCTTAAAAAAGCCGGTGTGGATCTTACCAAACCGGAAACCTTTCTGGCAGTGGTAGAACAGTTCGATGGTCTGGTAACACAGTTAGAGAAGGAAATAGAAAAGCTTAAGTAACTATATTATAGCCAACCTTACGACCCCGCACTGAAATTTTTTCCTGAATTTTTGTGCGGGGTTTTTGATATGGATCACTTAAGAACCTCCGGAACTGGTCGATTACATATAGTGAATGGTGAAAGCTAAAAAACATGGAGGTACAGATGAATCTGTTTTCGTGGTTCAGGAAGAAGGAAGAAGAAAAAGAGAAAAAAATAGAAGAATTAAAGTGCAAAAACGAGGATATAAGACAGCTGGATCATTTGATCGATGATCTGTTTAATCTGGATGACCGACAGTTTGCCGAGAAAAAAGAGGCGGTCTGATTTATCCAATCATGCCTGCCTAATTTCCGCTGCAGATCAGGGACGAACTGCGGCGGTTTTTTTATTGCCCAAGCGTTCCATATTTGCTGCATCTGTGAAACCCAGCTTAACAATGTGTGCACTTTAAATTATTTATTCGTTTTTATGCTATTATCCCGTCAAATATCTTTCCCAGGTGTGCTCTGTGACTTATCTGAAATCAATATAATTATATCCAAGAAAAGAAAAGCTTAAAACCACAGTGATATTTAAATGCCTGATTCAATAATTATTTTTAGTGCTTTTATCTATTCAGGTCTATACCTTATACCTTATACCTTATACCGTATATCGTATACTATAAACCTTATAATCCTGTACCCTTGCTGGAAGGAAGTTATGATGATGAAAGAACTGCGTTGGGGAATGATCGGTTGTGGTGATGTCACCGAAGTAAAAAGCGGGCCGGCATTCAACAGAGTACCACACTCTAAGCTTCTCGCAGTCATGTGCCGGACACCTGGCAGAGCTGAAGATTACGCTGCCCGGCATAGAATATCGAAATGGTACCAGGATGGGGCGGAGCTGATTGCTGATCCGGAAATTAATGCAATATATATTGCAACTCCACCCGATTCGCATCTGATATACACTGAGATGGCGGCGGAGGCAGGAAAACCGGTATATGTGGAAAAACCGATGGCCCGGAATTATTCCGAATGTCTGAAGATGATCGGGATCTGTGAAAAATATGATGTGCCTCTCTTCGTTGCCTACTATCGCCGATGTCTTCCTAAATTTCAGACAGTTCGAAAATTACTGCATTCCGGCAGGATTGGAACTGTGCGAACTGTAATGATCACGCTGCATTTGTCGCCCAGGGAGGAAGATTTTAATCGAGAAAATCTTCCCTGGAGAGTTTTACCGGAAGTTGCCGGGGGAGGTTATTTTGTTGATTTGGCTTCTCACCAACTTGATCTTCTGGATTATCTTATCGCTCCCATAGCCAAGGCAAAGGGGATTGCAAAGAATCAGGCCGGGCTGTATCCTGCGGAAGATCTTGTATTGGCTATCTTTCATTTTGAAAACGATATAGCAGGCTCGGGAAACTGGTGCTTCACTGTATCGCCGGATAATCAACTGGACCGGATGGAAATAATCGGCAGCAAAGGCAAACTGGAATTTTCGGCTTTCGATGATTCACCGGTTCGTTTATCTCATCAGAGTGGAACAGAGGAATTTAGCGATATCTGGCCGCAACATGTCCATCAACCACTGGTTGAAACCGTTGTGAGAGAATTGCTGGGTTCCGGCAAATGCCCCAGTACCGGGATTTCTGCAGCCCGGACCAGCAGAGTAATGGATCAGATTCTGGGGAAAATCTGAACCTCTCGATTTAGACGACTGCGATGTTTGAAGAATATTTTTGTCGTTTGCAATGGAATTCTGTTTATAGGCTAAATAATAGAATCCCGGAAGAATATAATGTTCCGGGTTGATAGATTATTTAATCTGTACCGTTAATAATAATTTTTTTAAAGGATTTATTATTTTCTACCTGAATTCAATTCCTGATAAATTTCATCGGAATGTTTTCCGGTAAAATATTTATTATAGGCATGGTTGAATTCCTTTCGTGTTTCCTCAGTGATCCAGGCTTCTTCGAAAAGAGTATTGTTCATTTCATTTGCTTTTAAAATATCTCCCCAGGAAGCGACTTCATAAATTACCACAAATTCACGATTATCATTACCCCACCAGTGTCTCAGATTACGGTGACTCAATATCAGGTTATTTTTTTTAATGACTTTATCTGTATACAATTGATTTAATGAGTCGAATTCTGCAACAGAGCCATCTTCAGGCATTGCCAATTCCATAACGGTAACAACAAAAGCGTTTCCCTGATTCTCCTGAGAAAAGGAAGTGGTATTAACGATAAATACCAGTGCCATCGCACATAAAATAATTACAAATTTATATTTATCCATAACTTGGTCTCCTCATTAATTATATAATAATAATGGAAAATGTACGGTACGATTAAATGGAAAATAGTTGAAACTTACAATGAATTCGTGGAAAGAAGTAAAAATTAAATAAATATAAGATTAAGCTTATAAGTACTGGAATAAATTAATTAAATCTGACACGAATCTATTAAAAATATTGCGACTCAATATAATTAATAAATTTTTTGAAATCAATTATTAATTGCCGAAAAAATTATAATGATCTAGATTTAGCAGGTGCTTAACGATATATTCTTTTCATAAAGGGATTAAAATTTTCCCTATTGATTTTTTGATTAAAACTTCCTGATGTAAATCTAAACCATCTCACAGGATAGCCTTTAACGGAGGGTTATATGGAAAAACACGCTGCATACCTTATACTGTTTTATCTCACTTTTATGAATCAAACCGGTGGTGCACAGACAGCTCCTCTGGCTGAAACACCCTGGAATTTTATGGATACCCACACTATCGGTGCCTATCAGTTTATACAGTCCAATCCCACTTACGATGGCAGGGGAGTGGTTATTATTATTGTGGATACCGGGGTGGATATGGGTGTCCCCGGTTTACAGAAAACAAGCGACGGGAAAGCGAAGGTGGTGGATGCCCGCGATTTCTCCGGTCAGGGTGATGTTTCACTGACAAAGGCAACCATCGATACTTCAGAACAGAATATTTCTTTACGTACCGGAGAATTGAAATTAACCGGTATTAATATGCTCTCTGCTCAACCATCAGATTCCGGTTACTGGATGGGTTCAATCCAGGAAAAACGGGATTTCCAAAATTCAGATGTAAAAGATCTGAATAATAATGGCAAAGAGGATGATATTTTTGCGTTTGTGACTTTTCTGCCTGATACAGAAAAGGAAAACCGCTGGGTATATTACCTGGATGAAAATGGGGATGGAGATATCAGTGACGAGAAACCGCGTCTGAGTTACCGCTATAATTATGATACATTTAATCTTGCCGGAAGGGACACTGCAACGCAGAAGAAACTTGTTACCGGTGTACTGAATATCTATCCCGGAGAAAAAAAGGCAGTTTTTCATATTCCGGATGGTTCCCATGGAACACATTGTGCAGGTATTGCAGCCGGTTTCCAGATTTTCGGAGAATCCACCATGCATGGAATAGCACCGGGTGCACAGATCATTTCAGCCAAGGTTGGGAATAATATTTATGGAGGCGGTTCCAGTACAACCGGAGCGATGAAGAAAGCTTATCAATTCGGAGTAGAATGGTCAAAAACACATAATACACCAGTGGTCTTTTCCATGAGTTATGGAATTGGTTCTGAACTGGAAGGGCGTTCCGATATTGAAATTTTTCTGAATGACCTGATGGAGGAAAACGAAGACATTCTGGTGGTTTTATCAAACGGTAATGAAGGACCGGGAATCGGTAGCACCGGTAATCCCTCGAGCGCTTTCCGCCCCCTGTCCGCCGGAGCAATGCTTCCGGCAGCAAGTGCGATGGATTCGTATGGATTCCCCATCAGCCGGGATGTGATATTTCATTTCAGTTCGCGAGGGGGTGAAGTGGACAAACCGGACTGTCTGGCTCCCGGAGCGGCAGCTTCCACCGTTCCATACTATGATTCCAGAGAAAATAAATGGGGAACTTCCATGTCCTGCCCTCAGATTGCCGGTGCTGCCGCCGTCCTGATGAGCGCCTGTATGCAGGAGAAAATCCTTTACAAGGGTAGCCTGATTAAACGCTCCCTCAAGTATGGGACAAAACGAATGGCAGAATATACTCATCTGGACCAGGGAACCGGGATTGTCAACATTCCGGCGGCATTCGAGATTATGAAAATATATCAGAAAAGAGGTGAGGCAGAAAAGCTACTTGATTACCGCATTTCAACAAAAAATCCTTTTTATCCTGACGGGGAAGGACAAACGGCCTATTGGCGCACAGGCGGTTATTACCCGCCGGCAATAAACAAGCAGCAATTCCAGGTTGAACCACTGTTTCCCGCCAGTATGAGCATTGACCAGAAGGCTGATTTCTACAGGACTTATAATTTAAAATCGGATCAACCCTGGTTTAAACTGGATAAGAATTCTACCTATATCCGCGGGGAAAATCCTGCCAAAATTGGCGGCTATTATCAATCTGAGCTGCTCCGGGAACCGGGATTGTATGCCGGGGTGGTTCGTGCTTATCCCAAAACTGGCGATGGGCGTGATATACCGGAATTTGAACTGCTTAACTCTGTGATTATTCCGTATCTGTTTCATGAGGAGAATAATTATCAGCGGAAATTTACCAATAACAAACTGAAAGCCGGCGAATACAATCGCTATTTCGTTCTGGTACCTCCCGGTGCATCTTCCATGAATATCCGAATCGCCGCCAGTCCGGGAGAATGGTGCGGTATTAGGGCCTATATCTTTGATCCGGAGGGTCGGCAATTTGCCTGGCTCAGAGACATGAACGCAGAAACGCAAAAACCACTTACCAGGACAATCTCGGGTGCATCGCTTAAGCCCGGAATATGGGAGATTGTACCGTTTGCCTTTTTCCATCTGAACAGGACATCCAGCTATGATATGGATATTCACTTCGATGGTCTGGAAATAATGCCTGAGGTTATAACTCAGGTAGATTCCTTGGATTCAAGACATCCCCGGGGCCGTTTTTCAGTAACAAATCTGTTCAGATATTTCTCAGGAAAAGGATCCGGGGAAATTGATGGTTATGAAAAAACCTGGACTCCGGAGATTACAGGAGATAAATACCGATTTGATTTCCGAACCGATCCGAATGTTTCTGCGGTTCGTTTTCATTTTACCATGGATGAAAATACTTATGGTTATTTTACCGACATTGCAGTTAATATCAGGGATAGTTTGGACAAGATATTGAAGACAGAGGGACTGGGTCAGCGATTTAATGAAATAACCTTTATCCCGCCGGATTCAGGAATCTATAGCTGTGAGATCGCAGCAGGTTTTACATATCCCGAAAAATCGGAAAATGTCTGGAAATTAGAAATAACTCAGAAAACGGTAATTTCCGATGAAATTAGAATCACGGCGGAGAAAAATAATCGCCAGAATTTTGTTCTTTATCCCTTAATTCCCGCCGAATTAACCTTTAGAATGGACAAAAACCTTTTTACTTTACCGGATTCTTTTTTGTATAGCGGAGCGTTATATTTGCAGGACGATTCAGGAGTAACAATAGCTGAAGTTCCGCTAAAAATTGTTCCCTGAAAACTGTCAGAGCTGTGATGATTTCATAAAGGAATTAAAGGCAGGCCATCTGGTTCAACACGCCAGAATTTCTTTGAGTGTCGAATGAAAATTTTTGTTGAGAGACCTGAAAAGA
>JAFGSO010000383.1 GCA_016934605.1 Calditrichota bacterium
CCGTAATGAAATTGAGTGCCGAATCTTTCCACCTGCTTATGGATATTGTCCATTAGTTCAGGTCCCAGTATTCCCTGCGGAAATCCCGGGAAATTCTCTACCTCCGTTGTAATGGTTAGCTGGCCTCCCGGTTGAATTCCCTGAATAACCAATGGTTCAAGGTTAGCCCGGGAAGTATACAGCGCTGCCGTTAATCCTGCTATCCCTGACCCGATAATTATGACATTGTAATGTTTTGCTTCGGCCATTTTCCTTTCTCCTGGAAACTTATTTACAGTCCCTTATACGATGTTACATTCATTACTGATGTTACACGATAAGATAAATAATAATTTTGGATTCTAAAATAATTTCTTATTTTGCACAATGCAATAAGAGACTATGCTTATGCCAGAAACAAATTCAAATATACAGCAATATCTGCAACCGGATTTTGTATCGGGACTGCGGAATCTGGATTTTGTGGCCAGGATGATTGTTGAAGGATTCCTGGTTGGATTGCATAAGAGCCCCTATCATGGTTTTAGTGTTGAATTCAGCGAGCACCGGCAATATATGCCGGGAGATAATATCCGGAATATCGACTGGAAGGTATACGGCCGTACCGGACGATATTACATCAAGCAGTATGAAGAGGAAACAAATCTGAAAGCGTATATTTTGCTGGACATTTCAGGATCCATGAAATATCACAGTGAAAAGATCAGCAAAATACAGTATGCCACATTTTTATCTGCTGCCCTGGCATATCTGTTGATTCAGCAGCGGGATGCCGCTGGACTGGTCACCTTTTCCGATAAAATCCATCGTTTTCTTCCTCCGAAATCTTCCCGGAGTTACCTGCATTTCATACTGAAAGAACTATCCGGTATCGAGCTGACCGGTTCGCGAACGGTGATCAGTTCCATGCTGCATGCCATGGCCGAGAAAATAAAAAGACGGGGCCTGATAATTCTGCTTACCGACTTTCTCTATGAAGATCCCGAGCAAATTTTACATGGATTGAAACATTTCAGACACTATAAACACGAAATACTGGTATTTAACATACTTGATCCCAATGACCGGTATTTTAATTTCCGGGATGAAGCGACTTTTCAGGATATGGAAACCGGCGAGAAAATTAAAGCCCAGCCGTATTTTCTGCAGGAACGTTACCGGGAAACTGTGGGTGAATTTTACCAGCGGCTTCAGCAGGAATGTATGAATTACCAGATTGATTTTCAGAATATCCTGACCAGTGAACCCTTCGACCGTGCTCTGTTGCGCTATCTTTTGAAGCGTAAAAAGCTTTACTGAGGATTAAGCCTCTTCAGAATCGGATTTAATCTGTTGACTTACCACTTTCATCTGATATATATGGATTTTTCCTGATGCTCCACTGCAAGTTGCCCGCAGGCTGCTGTAATATCCTCCCCGCGGTTTTTACGCACGGTAACCGTAAAGGGCGCATTCATTAAAATGGAAACAAATTTTTCCAGATGCTCCGGCGGGGGTGGTGAAAATCCCAGATAATTCTGATTGCATGGTATCACATTCAATTTGCAACGTATCGGCGAAAGCAAACTGATCAGCTGACGGGCTTCAGAGGCTGTATCGTTGACACCATGTAGCAGAACGTATTCGAAAGTCACCCTGTTTCGTTTTTTTGCTCGCATATAGTGGGTTATACTGGCCATTAATTCATCCAGAGGAAACTTCCCTGCGATAGGCATAATCTGTTCCCGGAGAGATTGATTGGGGGCATGGAGGGATATGGCAAGACCAAAAGGATGGCCATCATCGGTGTACTGATAAATTTTAGGAACAACCCCGCTGGTGGAGATGGTGATTTTTTTGGTGGCTATGGCAAGCCCCTGCGGATCTCCCATTATCTGCGAAGCCTGAATAGACCGCCGGTAATTTATGAATGGTTCTCCCATTCCCATGAAAACCACATTGGTGATTTTATGCTCACTTAATTTTCGGACCTGAAGAACCTGTTCCACGATTTCACCGGCGGTCAGATTCCGAATCAGTCCCATGGATCCTGTGGCACAGAAACTACAGCCCAGTGAACATCCAACCTGAGAGGAGATGCAGACAGTATTGCGCCTGGCTTCCGGTATTACCACACTTTCCACGAACCGGTGATCCGACAATTTCCATAAATATTTTTCCGTTCCGTCCAGAGCCGTGTTTTTCTTCTCGAGAACGATTGTTCTGAGCAGATACCTGTCCGATAAACGCTTGCGCAGTAATTTGGAGAGGTCGGTCATCTCCTCGAATGATTCCACCTTTCGATGATGGATCCAGTTGTAGATCTGTCTGGCTCGATATGCCGGTTCACCCAGCAGCTTCAGATGTTCCTCGATCTGAGAAGCGGGGAGCCCGGTAAGGGATAACTTTTTGCTGGCATCAGTATCAGAAGTCATAATTTTTCTTTATATTATACCAGAACAAAATTAAATATTATTACAGTTTTTTCAAATCACAAACTGTTATAGTTTATACGGAACAGCGGGGTTCCAAAACCGTATGAAACAATATACTAAACGGAGTATGCTATGACTGATCCGAATGAAAACAACAACAAAACTAAAGCACTGTTCATCACACTCATTCAGCAGTTACAGATGCAGGGGTGGATCAGCCTGGGACGCATCAAAGATCCCAAAACGGATAAAATTGAACGAAATCTGGAGATGGCTGTATATACTATTGATACGCTGGAGATGTTCAGAGAGAAAACAACGGGTAACCTGGATGATGATGAAATGAAACTGCTGGAAGAAAGCCTCGCCATCTTGAAGCAGAGTTACACCGAAGAAGTTCAGAAACGGGATGAGAATCCTTCCGAGTAAAAGGGCAGAGACGACGTTTCCGGAAGCTTACAGCAAGACCTCTTCTTATAAACGGATTTGTCGATCCGGCCAGAAAAATTTCATGTTGATTTAAATTTTAATTTTAAAGATATTTAACCCCTTTCAACGGAATAATGATGGAACGGAATAGTGGATATATTTATTAAAAAAGCGCCAAAATATGGATCTGAATAACGGAAATCCTTTAGTCTCCCTCATTACTGTGAATTATAACGGCAGGCAATATTTGCCGCTTCTCCTGGAATCGCTGAAAAAATTGACTTATTCACCGGTTGAATTCATTCTGGTAGATAATGCTTCCTCAGATGACAGTGTAGATTTTGTCCGGAGAAATTATCCCCATGTGAAAGTGATACAGAATCCGGAAAATTTTATGTTTGCGCGGGGAAATAATGAAGGTATCAGGGCAGCCCGGGGGGAGATCATCTGTCTGATTAATAATGATGTAAAAGCAGATCCGGATTTTCTGAGGATTCTGGTAGACCAGTTTATGAAGAAACCGGAAATGGCCGCTGCTCAGCCCAAGGTGCTGGATCTGAACGATGAAGATCGTTTTGAGTATGCAGGCGCTGCCGGCGGATTCATCGACCGGTATGGGTATCCCTTCATGAGGGGAAGACTTTTTTTTACTCTGGAAAAAGATACCGGTCAGTATAATGAATTATCCGAAATTTTCTGGGCTACAGGTGCCTGTTTTCTCATCCGAAAATCGGTACTGGAAAAAATTGGTTTGCTGGATGAGGACTTCCGCATGCACATGGAGGAAATCGATCTTTGCTGGAGGATGCATCTCATAGGATTTCGGCTTTTCTGTGTTCCTGCAGCCAGAGTGTGGCATAAAGGAGGCGGAACTCTATCCAGTGAAAATCCCCGGAAGGTATACTGGAATTTTCGTAACAATATTTTTCTATTGGTAAAAAATCTGCATTTACTTAATTTAATAAGAATCATTCCTGTCAGGCTGTTGCTTGACAGTGTAGCGTTTGCGCGGGAAATCATTTCCGGAAATTTGCCTAATGCCCTGTCTATCGGTAAAGCGTATTTCTGGATTCTCAGTCATCCGAAAATTGTTTTAGGCAAACGGAGGAAAGTTCAGAATCAGAGACAGCTAAAAGATGATAAAATTTTCAAACTTATTTATCCCGGAAGCATTGTCTGGGAATATTTCGTCCGCGGACGAAAAAGATTTTCTGATTTAAAAAGAATAAATGCCTTATAAATGTTAAAGGAGCCTTAAAGCGAATGGAAAACGGGAAACTGAATAAACTGACAGCCGCTTTTGTATTTTTCTTTAGTTTCATTGTCTATTTTTTAACCATCTCTCCCACCGTATCCTTCTGGGACTGCGGGGAATTCATCGCCTGCTCTTACCGACTGGCGGTACCGCATCCTCCGGGCGCTCCGCTGTACTTGCTTGTCGGACGGATCTTCAGTATGCTACCCATTTTTTCTGATATTGCCATGAGGGTTAACTTTATTTCTACTCTTTCAAGCGCTTTTACCGTGATGTTCCTCTATCTGACCATCGTTATGTTTGTGAGGCATTATACCAGGGAGAAACCGGAGGGCTTCCAGAGATTTGTCCCGATAATCGGCGGAGTAATCGGTTCGCTGACCTTCGCTTTCACCACCAGTTTCTGGTTCAATGCGGTAGAAGCCGAGGTATATGCTGTTTCAATGCTGTTCACTTCCATGGTTGTGTGGATGATTATGTACTGGAATGAGAGATCGGATGAATACAGAAACGAACGATTTCTGCTGGTTATCATGTATCTGGTGGGACTGGCCATTGGAGTACACCTGTTGAATGTACTGGCCCTGCCGATGGTATTCATGATTATTTATTATAAGAAATATCCGTTGAATATCACCAGCTTCGCTTTTCTGATAATTGTGGGAGCGGTTCTGATGGGAATGATATATCCCGGACTGGTTCAGGGTATTCCGGAGCTTGCCCAACATTTCGGATTTACCGGCCTGATTGTGGGCATATTAGTTTTGATATTCCTGTTGAATTATGTCCTAAAGCAGCATAAAGAGCTGGCTTCACTTCTGCTCATGTCGGTACTTCTGGTTATACTGGGCTATTCAACCTATACTACCATCTATATCCGCTCGAATTTGAATCCCAATATTGATGAAAACAATCCAGAGACTATCGAAAAGTTTGTCAGCTATATGAACCGTGAACAATACGGTGAACATACCCTGGACCGGGGTAAAGTCCTGGCCGAATCGCCCCATGGGCGTAAATATTCCAGCGAATGGGATTTTTTCTGGAATTATCAGGTTCAAAAAATGTATACCCGTTATTTCTTGTGGAATTTCATGGGCAAGGATCCCGGAAGCGAAAATTTCAGCTGGACCAGATTTCTGGGGATTCCTTTGCTGCTGGGTTTGATAGGGGCATGGTATCATTTTGTGAGAGACTGGAAATATGCTCTGGCAGTCTTTGTGCTGTTTTTTATGACTGGTCTGGCTATTGTGCTCTACCTCAATCAGCCGGATCCACAGCCGCGGGAGAGGGATTACAGTTATGTAGGTTCATTTTTTGCATTTGCAATCTGGATAGGAATCGGGGCGGCAGCTATTGTGGATTATTTATCGCGCATCTCTGAAAAATCTGCCGTATCACAATTAATGCCGATTTCCATAACGGCTCTTATTTTTATCGCGGCACCTGTTCAGGTACTGATGTCGAATTATGATGAACATGACAGAAGCGGGAATTATGTGGCCTGGGATTATTCTTATAATATGCTGGTTACCTGCAATCAGGATGGAATAATCTATACAAATGGGGATAATGATACCTTTCCGCTGTGGTATCTCCAGGAGGTTGAATATATCCGGACCGATGTCCGCGTGGCTAATTTGAGCCTTTTAAATACCAACTGGTATATAGAACAACTTAAGCATCATGAACCGACTGTTCCCATATCACTGTCTCAGCGGGAAATCGACAATGTGGCCCCGGTACCCTGGCCGCAGAAACGTACTATTGAAATAGAAATCCCGGAAGATTATCTGCAAAAGGAAGTGCTGCAATACCGGTCTTCCATGCAGGTGGATAATCCCAATATTTCTTCAAAAATGACATTTTCTCTCGGTCCCAAATTCTATAACCGATATCTGCGCGTTCAGGATTATATGATCCTGAATACCCTTTATGCCAACCGTTTCCGGAAGCCTCTCTATTTTGCGGTGACAGTGTCCCGGGATAACATGCTGGATGATCTGCAAAAATATCTGAGAATGGACGGACTCGCTTTTAAAATTACGGCAATCCCCCAGTGGCAGATTGATCCCGATACTCTCTATGAGAATCTGATGAATAAATACATCTACCGTAACCTGAATGATCCGGATGTATATTATAATGAAGATATCATTGCCCTTTTACAGAATTACAGATCTGCTTTTATTCAATTATGCAATCATTATGTGTCTTTCGGGGAAAAGGAAAAAATCCGGGAACTGATGGAAAAGGCCAGAGATGTTATGCCCGCATCGGTTATTCCTTATACCAATCAAATGCTTAAGAGCTGGATGGAATCTTATGAAATTTATTCGGGTCTTATCGAACTGGATAGCTTGAATCTCAGAAATTATACCCGGGATGAGCTGGAAAATATGGGGAAAATACTATTTAACCTGGAATATTTTGAAGCCTCTGAGAAAGCCTTTACCGAGATTATCCGGAATTATCCGGATGATCATACTGCCCGTGCTTTTCTGGTGGATGTCTACGCCAGGCAGGAAAAATATGATAAGTCCATTGAAATTCTGGAAGAATGGCTGCAGAAGAATCCGGGAGATCAGCTGGCGCGTCAGCGTCTGCAGGAATACCACAAAAAAGTGGCAGCCGATGCCACCAAACCCTGATAAGTATAGCTGTTCCGGATGATTAGATGGACACAGTAATTGAATTCATCTCCCGGTTCAAGGAGGGAAATAACCCTCCTTGATTTTTTTTATCAGATTTTAATAGGCTTCAATTTTTAGTAATTTTGAAATTACTATAGTGGAATGAAGTAAATTAATGAAGAAATTTTTACTAAATTTTTTGCGACTGGGTATTAGCGCAGGGTTAATTGGATATCTGATTTATATAGCAGATCTTCCCGAAATTTTCGATCTGATGGGAAGTATGAATCTGGCTGGTCTGGCTCTGGCATTTGCCGCCTTTTTTCTGTCCATAATCCTGCTGGCATTCCGCTGGCACCTGTTAAATGTGTCTTACGGAATTCAGACCAGTTTAAACAAACTCACCGTTTTTTATCTGATCGGACAATTTTTTAACAATTTTCTGCCCACCAGTATCGGCGGAGACCTGGCCAGGGCATATTACCTGGCGAAGGATAGTGGAGAAAAATCTGCCAGTGTCGGAACAGTACTTCTGGAAAGGGTGATTGGACTGCTGGCCACTCTGTCTCTGGCATTCATTTCCCTTTTCTGGCTGATGAAATATTTTCATACCAGAAGAATAATATATATTACCGTTATTGTTTTGTCCATAATTGCCGCCTTCCTGATGAGTATCATGAGTCGCAGGATCTACCGGAAATTCAGCAAACTTCTTTCGCTGATCACCTTTTACCAGATAGGTGATAAGATTGTAAAGGTAATGGATACCCTGCACTATTATCGTGATAAAAAGGTGGTTTTATTCGGGACATACTTGTATTCATTGTCAGCTCAATTTATCTTAATAGTAATGAATTATATTCTGGCGAGAGCACTCGGATTGAATGAAATCTCATTCGGCTATCTGATACTCGTGGTTCCGGTTACTTTTGTGATCGGTCTTCTGCCTTCCATCAATGGAATTGGTGTGAGAGATACCGGATATATCCTGCTGCTGGGACGTATAGGACTGGAACCTTCTCAAATCCTGTCACTGTCATTTTCAGTTACTATCATTCCAATACTAATCAGTCTGATCGGAGGCGTCTATTTCCTGATCTACCGGCAGAAGGGAATAGAAGCTCCCTTATTAGATGAGGAGAGGATATGATGAAGAAAATACATATCTTAAATTTATTTGTTCTGTTCGTCGTCATGATTTTTAGCGGCTGGGATTGCAAAACCAAGATAAATGCACTGGGCGAAGATGACGTCATCTATGTATTTGCAGATTCCTCAGACAGGATCGAATATGAAGAACCATTGAATTCAATATTCGGTCAATTCATTCAGACACCCATCATGGAAAGAGAATTTCTGTTGAGATGGAAACCCTTCGAGAACTTTGAGGAATACAAAAATTATAAAAATATTTTTATAATGGGCCGGCTGAATTCAAAAGACCCGGTATCTCAGAATGTGCGGGGTCTGTTAAAAGAGGAAGTCATTGAAGGGGTGGAGGATGGCCGATTTTTCTATATTCCTAAAGAAGATGTGTGGGCTTCCAATCAGTATGTGATGATTATGGTCGCGAATACGGTTGATGATATGATTCAGAAAATTTATGATCTGGGAGATCTGGCCTACGACAACTTTACCCAATATTACTACAAGCGGCTCAGGGAACAGATGTTCAGACATATGGAACAGAAGGAACTGCAGAGTTATATTGAGCGGCATTTTCCTTTCACTATGCGCATTCAGCATGACTATTTTATTGCCAATGAAAATATTGAGGAAAATTTTGTATGGATTCGCCGGGTGCAGCCGGACCGTTCTATTCTGGTTCACTGGTTACCGCTTTCAGAGGGATTCCGTCTGAATTCTCGCTGGATCATCGATGAACGGAATCGGCTGGCAGAAAAAATATATTCCGGTGATGTTATTGTGGAGGAAGAAACAAGGGCCTTTGTAACTCAATTTAAACGCTGGAATGCCATCCGGCTGGAGGGAACCTGGAGAAATGATAGTCTGGTTATTGGCGGTCCCTTCAGAAATATCACCTTTGTAGACAGTGCTACGAATCGAATTTACATGGTGGATTATTATGTTCAGGCTGTCGGGGAGAGGAAAATCCCCTTTCTCCATCAGTTGAAAGTCATTATTTACTCCTTCGATACGCTTCAAAATCCCAGGAAAGAAGAACAACCAGCCTGATCCTTCAGGATGAATCGATAATATAATCTAAGAATTGAGTTAAGTGAGGCAATGAAAACATGGCAAAAGTCGCAATTTTGATGGGTAGTGAATCGGACCGACCTGTGGTTAATGAGGCCGTCCCTTTCCTTGATTATTTTAATATTGAGTATGAGATAAGGGTGATGTCTGCCCACCGCACGCCCGGAGAAGTACAGGAATTTGCATCCTCTGCCGAAAAAAACGGTTATTCGGCTATTATTGCCTGTGCCGGAATGGCGGCCCATTTACCCGGGGTAGTGGCGGCCTATACCATTCTGCCGGTAATTGGTGTCCCGCTGGCAGCAGGGGCACTCAATGGGGTAGATTCACTTTATGCCATTGTACAGATGCCGGCAGGGGTTCCGGTGGCTACCATGGCTATCGGGAAATCGGGTATGAAAAATGCAGCAATATTTGCCGCTCAGCTTATCAGCCGGTGGGATAAATCGGTAGTGGAGCGTTTACATTCATTCAAAGAAAATAAATGCAGAATTCCGGGATGAAGATAGTTGTTATTGGTACAGTGAACAAGGATCTGATATTGCCGTTTCAGGGCGGTGCCATTCAGAGTTTTGGCGGAATTTATTACACTATTTCTGCTCTGTCCCAGCTGACCAATCCTGAGGTTGAAATAGTACCGGTATCATTTATCGGTTCTGATGTCTATCAGCATTTTCAGGCCTTGTTGCGTAATTTTAAAAATATAAAGACTGACGGTCTGATCCCGATTGATCAGAAAAACCATGAAGTGATTCTGGAATATGTTGCTCCGGAAGAGCGTACTGAGAAAGCCCTGTTTAATTTTCCCTCCCTTGAGTGGAAACATATTAAGAAGAATACCAATGCAGATTTATATATAATCAATATGATAACCGGCTGGGATGTCTCACTCAAGGCATTTCTGAAACTGAGCCGGAAATATTTCAACAAAATATATCTGGATGTTCATTTTCTGGTGATGGGAATTGACAAACTGGGAAAACGAATGCCCCGGTGCCCCGAAGATATTCACAGGTGGATTCGCGGTGCGAGGTTCGTACAGATGAATCAGCGTGAATTTTCAATCCTGAATCCGGAAAATCTGAATGAAACTTCCTTCTTTGAAAAGTATATGAAGCCGGAACAGGTTCTGTTTGTCACCCGGGCAGGGGAAGGAGTCCGAACAGTATTTCAGAAAAACGGGATGATCCGTAATAAACATTTTCCGGGTTACCGGGTGGAAGAGATTGTTGATGTGACCGGGTGCGGCGATGTTTTTGGAGCGTCTTTTGTATGGCAATATCTGCAAAGCAGAGATCTGTACAAATCTATTGATTATGCGAACAGGACTGCTGCCGCCAACTGCATGCTGAGAGGAACAAATGAAATTGATTTATTACTATCAATGATGGATAAGGTAAAAAGAACAGAAGTATGAAAAAAGTATTAATCACGGGAACAAATGGATTACTGGGGCAGGCGCTGGTGAACGAACTTGAGAAAAAATATCAGATCCTGCCAACCGGACAGGAGGAAAAATCTCCTATACCAATGAATAACGATATTTATGAGTGTTTTGACATTACAAATTTTTCGCAGTGCAAAAACCTCATCAACGAGTTTGCCCCGGATGTAATTGTGAACGCCGCTTCATATACAAACGTGGATGATTGTGAACGGAATAAGGAATTTTGCTGGCAGGTTAATGTAAAAGGGGTCGAAAATCTGGCTCAATTGGCCAGACGATATGATATCCATCTGCTTCATTATTCAACTGATTATGTTTTCGATGGAAAAAATGGTCCTTATGATGAAAATGAGAAGCCTCTTCCACTCGGATACTATGGAAAGTCTAAACTTGCCTCCGAGAACGTTCTGCGTCAGATCGGATGCCCGTTTACCATCATCCGAACCTGTGTCCTCTACGGTACCGGCAGGGAAGTGAAAAAGAATTTTTTTCTCTGGAGTCTGGAAAACCTGAGGGAAGGGAGTCCGATAAAAGTAGTGACCGATCAGTATAATAATCCCACACTGGCAGAAGATCTGGCTTCGGGCAGTATGCTGGTGATCGATCAGGCAGCTGTCGGCCTGTATCACATGGCGGGTAACGAATATCTGAATCGATTTGATTTTGTAAAAAATGTTGCAACTGTATTTTCTTTGAATGAAAAACTGATTTCTCCGGTGGAAACCCGGGAACTCGGACAGCTGGCGGAAAGACCGTTATACGGAGGACTGAAAATTGAACATGCCTCGGATCACCTGGGATATAATCCCCGTTCAGTAAATGAAGCTTTGATATATCTCAAATGGAAATTAAGGGACAATGAATAAACAGACAAAAAAATCTCTGGTCATAATTCCCAC
>JAFGSO010000059.1 GCA_016934605.1 Calditrichota bacterium
TGGAGAGCGCCACCCGCCAGAGCAGAAAGTCCGTGACCGCGACTGTTTCAGAGATAAAAGAACCGCTCTTTAATATACAGACAGGGTTACAAAAAAGCCGGCGCCACATTTACCTGGATAACAATGCCACCACCCAGGTAGCTAAAGAAGTGAAGGAAGCAATGCTTCCTTACCTGGAGGCGACTTATGGTAATCCCTCTGCCATCCACCATATTGGTATGTCCGCCAAAGAGGGCACTGATAAAGCCAGGAGACAGGTGGCGCGTCTGATCAATGCCCGACCGAATCGTGTTATTTTTACCGGATGTGGTTCGGAGTCGGATAATATGGCATTAAAAGGTATCGCGAACTCTCTGGCCGGTAAAGGCAGGCATATTATAACAACAACCATTGAACATCCGGCCATTTTGAAAACCTGCGCATATCTGGAGAAGATCGGTTACCGGATTACCTATCTTGAAGCAGATGAATATGGAATAATTCATCCGGAAAGGTTAAAAGATGCATTAACTTCTGATACCATCCTGGTGTCGGTAATGCTTGCCAATAATGAGGTTGGTACTATCCAGCCGGTAAAAGAACTCTGCGCCATTTCCCACAAGCAGGGTGTTCTGTTCCACACGGATGCTGTTCAGGCTGCCGGCAAAATAAAAATTGACGTAGAAGACCTGGATGTGGATATGCTAACACTTTCCGGTCACAAATTTCATGGTCCGAAAGGTATCGGTGCCCTCTATATCCGCAAGGGGATTGAAATTGAACCTCTGATTCATGGTGGGAAGCAGGAAAAAGGTCTGCGTGCCGGCACAGAGAATGTACCCGGAATTGTGGGAATGGGAAAAGCCGCCGAACTTGCTATGAAAATGGTGGAACAGGGAGCTAAAATCCGTCGAAACAGGGAAAAACTGGAAAACGGTATCCGTAAACTGATTCCGGAGGCTGTTCTCAATGGTCATCCCGAGCAACGTTTGCCCAACACCCTGAATTTAACCTTACCCGGAATGAGGGGAGAATCTCTTGTGGTGGCACTGGACCAGCATGGGATTGCGCTATCTTCCGGATCTGCCTGCAAAGCAGGTTCACCGGATCCCACCCATGTGTTGCTGGCCATGGGTCGGTCCGACGAAGAAGCCCATTGCTCAGTTCGTTTCTCCCTGTCCGATAAAATCAGCAGCAGGGATATCAGTGAAACGCTGAAAGCGATTGAGCAGGTTCTCAAGGAAATGAAATCGACCATACGGTTTCTGCCGTGTAAGTGACAACCTCCTGACTGAAAACCTCCCGTAGGTTTAGCCTTTGGAAGGTTTATTTTTTTGTAACTTTCAGCGTTTTGAATCATTTCAATAACTCTATCCATCAGAATGAAAAAGGATATTCGAATGAAAATGAAATTTAAGGCTGTTATATGGCCGGTGGTAATTCTGGCGATAGGATTTGTGGGAATGCGGCTCCTCATCAGTATGCGGAGTGCTGAAACACCAAGAGCTCAGCAGCCACGAACTAGAATCGTAAGTGCAGAGGTTGTAAAACTGCAGGATCTACCCGCAACCATTATGGCATTTGGCCGTTTGAAATCCGCACAGCCGGTAACACTGGTCAGTGAGGTTTCGGGTGTTATTCAACAGGGAAATGTAATATTTCAGCCGGCGCAGTCCTTCCGTAAAGGGCAGCTTTTATTGAAGATTGACGACCGACAGGCGACTCTTGATCTCAACAGCGCCAAGAGTGATTTCCTGACGGCCCTGGCCTCAGTCCTTCCGGAGATTAAAGTCGATTTTCCGGATGAATATCAGGTCTGGCAAAATTATTTTGATGGCTGTCATTTTGACTGCAATCTTTCAGCCTTACCGGAAGTACAGAATGAAAAAATCAAACTCTTTCTCTCACGTTTTAATGTTTATAAACTTTTTTATCAGGTTCGCAATCTGGAAATCCTGAAAGATAAGCATTATTTTATTGCCCCGTTTTCGGGCTCTATTGTTTCAACAGATCTGAGAATCGGTTCCACTGCCCGTCCGGGAACACGTCTGGGCGAATTGATCAATCTTGAAAATATGGAGGTTGAAGTTCCCGTTGCTGTAAAGGACGTCCAGTGGATTGATCGCTCGAAACCGGTTCAGTTTACTTCAACGGAAATCCCGGGCAACTGGTCGGGAAATATTCTCCGTATCGGTAAAAACATCGATGAGCGTACCCAGACCGTTCAGGTATTTATTGAGGTGAATAAAAACGGCAGGGAAAATCTTTACAACGGCATCTTTTTGCAGGCAAAAATTCCCGGACTAATAGTTGAAGACGCATTTGTCATTCCCAGACAGGCGATCTATAACGAAAATTTTGTTTATTTGATCAGGGACGGAAAACTTGACTATCGGCAAATCGATATTGCGCGCAGGGAAACAGATACAGTTATTTTGAACGGAGGAATTGCAGATGGAGATACGCTGGTGGTTGATGTGATGCAGGGAGTTGCATCCGGAATGCCTGCCATAGCCCGTGTTGCCGGCGAGGGAGGATGATGATGGGCGGTATAATTGCTTTTTTCGTAAAGAATAAAATCTGGATTAATGTGCTGATGTTCAGCATTTTCGGATTCGGACTGATTTCGCTGAGCAATATGCGCTTTTCCTTCTTTCCGGAAATTGAGCCGAGTATTATCATCATACAGGTTGTGTATCCAGGTGCTTCTCCGCAAGAGGTCGAAGAAGGGGTTGTCCTTAAAATTGAAGAAAATCTGGATGGTCTGAATGATGTGGAACGCGTCACCTCAGTCTCCCGGGAAAATTCGGGTACAATCACTGTTGAAATTATGAAGGATGCTGATATCGACAAGGTATTGTCAGATGTCAAAAATGCTGTGGACCGCATCAATTCATTTCCGGTGGGTATTGAACCGCCGGTTATTTTTGAACAGGAATTCAGAACCCGCTCTCTCTCCGTAGTACTTTTCGGCGAAACGGACCGTTTCAACATGAAATATATTGCAGACAATCTCCGCGAGGAGTTACTGGCAACCCCGGAAATATCCCGGGTAGAGATTGAGGGACTACCCGGCCTGGAATTTTCCATTGAGGTATCCGAAGCAAATATGCGCAATTATGGACTCACTTTCAACGAGATCGCTCAGGCTGTGGCATCGGCAAATATCAATGTTTCGGGAGGAAAATTCGAGACCCGGGAAGAAGAAGTACTGATCAGAGCCTACGGAAAGGGGTACGTCCCGGAAGAACTACAGAATATCGTCGTGAGGGGAAATCCTGACGGTACCGTAATTTATCTCAAAGATGTTGCGGCTATTCGGGAGCAGTGGGAAGATGTTCCTGATAAAATTTATTACAATGACCGGACTGCTGTTGTACTGAACATTGATCAGACAGAGCAGGAAGATATTCTTGCCATTGCCGAACGTACCAAACAAATGGTACAGCAGTTCAATGAGGAAAATAGTCAAATTCAGGCACTGATTCTTGACGATAGAACTATCCCGCTCCGGCAGAGAACAGAACTGCTTATTAAAAACGGTTTAATCGGTTTAGTGCTGGTCATATTAACTCTCGGCTTTTTTCTCAATCTGCGTATGTCCTTCTGGGTTTCAATCGGTATACCCTTTTCATTTGCCGGAATGTTCATTATTGCGAATCTGAGCGGTATTACCATCAATGTAATTTCCCTTTTTGGAATGATAATCGTCGTCGGTATCCTGGTGGACGATGCTATTGTGGTGGGAGAAAATATTTTCAGTCATTATGAAGACGGAAAGCCAGGCAGACTGGCGGCAATTGAAGGTGCACGGGAGATGGTCGCGCCGGTGACGACTTCCGTTATAACCACCATTCTGGCTTTCATGCCGTTCTTCTTTCTGGATGGGGTTTTTGGTAATTTCATCTGGCAGATGGCCCTTGTTGTAATTGCCGCACTTGCCTTCTCACTCATTGAATCCTTCTGGATTCTGCCAGGACATCTGGCGCATTCAAGGGGTCTTCATCCTCATAAGGAAGATCCACCCTCACGACAGAAAATCGAAAAATTTATCAACTTTGTCACATATCGTTTATATTCGCCCTCTCTGAAATATGCCCTGAAACACAAATGGATGACGGTTGTCATGCCTGTAGCCCTGGTGATGATTACAGTGGGACTGTTGGGCGGAGGTTTTATCGGAGCAACCTTTTTCCCTTTTATTGACGGAGATACCCTCCCCATTAACGTGTCACTGGTTTCCGGCAGGCAGGAAGTTCATACTGACTCTCTCCTGTCCAGGATTGAGCGTATTTCCTGGCAGGTGAATGAGGAAATGTCTTCCGAACGAAAGGATGGAAGACAGTTGATAATGGGAATAAAGAGGGAAATAGGACAGAACGATTTCGGAGAGATCGGCAGCCACACCGGTCGTTTGACACTGGAATTGCTTGACGGGGAAGTTCGCAATATGGATAGTTATATCATTTCCAACCGGATTCGGCAGGCGGTAGGTCCTGTTCCCGAAGCTCAGAATATTACTTTCGGTCGTGTTAGTTTTTTCGGTAAACCTGTGTCAGTGAGTCTTCTGGGAAACGATCTGGAACAAATAAATCGGGCCAGGGATCTGATGATTGATGAACTGGAGGATTATTCCTCGCTGAAAGATATAACCGATTCCAATCAGGAAGGCCGCCGCGAGTTGAATATCCGGCTCAAACCCGGGGCGTATGCTCTGGGGCTGTCTCTGAGAGAGGTTGCTGGTCAGGTTCGGCAGGGTTTCTTCGGTCAGGAAATTCAGCGGATACAGCGGGGGAAGGATGAAATAAGGGTCTGGGTGCGTTACCGACCGGAAGACCGGGCCGCTCTCGGTTTTCTGGATCATATGCGGATTCGAACACCGGATGGAGCAGAATACCCTTTTAGCGAACTTGCAGAATATACTATTGAAAGAGGGATTACCACCATCAATCATCTGGACCGGAAGAGAGAAATACGGGTGGAAGCAAATCTGGCAGACGAACGGCTGGATGTTCCTCCCATCCTGGCCAAAATACGAAATGAAACGGTTCCGCAGGTACTTTCTCAGGTGGAAGGAGTCCAGGTTTCCTTCGAAGGTCAGTCAAGAGACCAGGCCAAGTTTCAGCGTTCCTTACGAAAGGCCTTTCCCCTGGCTTTCCTGGGCATGCTGATTTTGGTCATTCTGGTTTTTCGCTCCTATACACAGGCCGGAATGATTTTTTCGTTGATTCCTATCAGTATCATGGGAGCAGTTTGGGGACACGGAATACAGGGTGTTCAGGTGAATACTCTCTCCATCTACGGCATCATCGCCCTCTCGGGAATTATTATCAATGACAGTATAGTGCTGGTGGATCACATAAACCGAAACCTGAGAAAAGGTGTAAAAGTTATTGATGCTGTTTATCAGGCTGGTATTTCCCGTTTACGACCCATTATGCTCACAACCCTGACCACTGTTTTTGGCCTGGCACCGCTGATTCTGGAAACCAGCAGACAGGCACAGTTTCTGATCCCCATGGCTATATCCGTGGCATATGGTCTGGCATTCGGTACATTTATTTTGCTGATTGTTCTGCCGTCGCTATTTCTGGCGATCAATCAGCTGCGCCTCTCCTGGACCACTATGATTTTAAGAAAAGAAGCAGACGCCGAATCGGTTGAACCGGCTGTCCGGGAGATCAGAGAAATAAATAAATTAAATTCGAAATAAAAAACAATACTATTGTGACTGGATTCAAGCTGTTGAAAATAGATCGTTTTGGAATTCCTGGTCTGCGGATAGTCGGTCTCCGCAGAAACCAGGATACCCGGCATCATAGAATCGTGTAATTCAAAAATAGGTCGTGAGGTTTGTATCCGGCAAAATTATTGTTTTCGGTTTGTGAAAGGAAATAAATATGATTCAAAGAATTTCAGTTTTACTCCTGTTAGGAATCTGGTCTCTGTATTCACAGGATGTTATGACGGCAGAAGATGCTATCCGTATCGGACTGAAAAATAATTTTGACATCCAGATTGCCCGCAATAATCTGGAGGTGGTACGAAATAATACCGGACTCGGAACTGCAGGATTTCTGCCTTTGCTGGATGCCAGTGGAAATGCTCAATATTCAGTAACCGACCAGGAAACCAATTCTCCATTCAGTTTTGGAAATTCATCAACCGAATCGTATGGTGCTGCCATCAATTTGAACTGGACTCTCTTTGACGGTATGAGGATGTTTGTCAGCAAAAGCAGATTTAATGAACTTGTTAAACAGGGTGAAGCTCAGACCCGTAATATTATTGAAAAAACCATTGTCGAAATTCTGCGCGCCTATTTTAATCTGGTGCAGCAGGAACAGTTGCTGGAGGTGTCCCAGAATACCATGGAAATTTCAGAAACCCGGCTGAACAAGGAAAGAGTCAGAAGGGATGTCGGGGGTGCGTCCTCAACCGATCTTCTCAATGCTCAGGTGTCCTACAATAACGACCGCGCCTTATTTTTAAATCAGCAGCTTCAGGTCTCTATTGCTCTGAAAGAGCTGAATATTCTCCTCGCACGCGATCCGAATACTGCGGTGAAAGTGGATCGTCAAATCCGGATTCCCCCTTTGCCATATTCCTATCAGGAGATGCTGGAAATGGTTTTTGAAAGGAATAGTACCTTAGTGGCAGCACGGCATGGACTGGAGGTTGCGCAGAAGAATATTAACATTGCACGGTCTAGTTATTCACCCAGATTATCTTTAAACGGTAGTTATGGTTATCTGGAAAGAACTGTATCCAGTGACAATCCCAATTTTCCAGATGATATTCAAACAAACAGCACTGACGGACTTATTGGTCTCGCGCTTAACTGGAACCTGTTTAACGGGTTTCGGGACAGGATCAACATACAGAATGCCCGGATAGAAACCCGAAATCAGGAACTGGCTCTGGAAAATATCAGAAATCAAATGCAGGGAATTTTACTCGAGCTATATGAAACCTATCAGAAGAGATTGGAACTGGTTGAGCTGGAAGAGGAGAACGTGGTAGCCGCTCGACAGAATTTGCAATTACAGCAGGATCGATATCAGATAGGTACTTCTTCTTCCCTCGAATTTCGGGATGCTCAGATTAATTTTGACAGTGCCCAGAATACTCTTATTGTCGCCAGGTTTCAGGCAAGAATCACCCGCCTGGAAATAGAGAA
>JAFGSO010000384.1 GCA_016934605.1 Calditrichota bacterium
GAAGTGGTATGTTCCGTTGCCAGAAAAAATGCTCCCAGAAAAGTGCTGCCACTCAGGATGTGAAAAAGGGGAGTGGCGAATTGTCCCGGATTCATCTGATATAAGATCCAGGCTGTTCCAAAAGTACCCAGTAAAAAAGACGCCGGTATATGCCAGGTTATCTGGCGGATAACCAGCAGATAGATACCGCCTATCAGCAGGAAAAGACCCATTCCGTTTCCGATACCGGCTACCTGCTTGCCCAGGAATAAATCCAGCAGATGATATACCGACTGTGCACCGCTTCCCTGGGTCTTTATCAGCCGTAAAGGTTCTATAACTGGTACGGCCCAGTCCAGAGAAACCATGGCAGCTGTATAATCCATCCTTTGAGGCCAGGATACCAGCAGCATGGCGAAACACAAAAGTACCGGATGAACCGGATAGGCCCCCAGACCTCCGAATAGTCTCTTGCCGATTACGATAGTGATAAATCCACCCACCAGGATGATCCACCAGGGTGTCTGATAAGGTAATAACATGGCGAAAAGCAGTGCGAAAGTGATACTGCTCAAGTTACCGGGCAGGTCTTTAGAAGGGACTATCCTGGAAGTTACAATGTCCAGTAATAAGAAAACACCGATACTCAGCAAATAGGAACGTAGTGCCGGTATACCGAAATACCCGACACTAATCAGTACTGCTGGTAACAGGGCGAGAATCCAGTTCCGTTGCATCCTGGAAACCGAGTTCCCATCGTTCCAGTGCGGAGCTGGCCCCACATTCAGCTTGCTGTTGAGGGAATTCATCAACTAAACCACCATATTTTTTACACATTTGAATTAGCTGGACCAAAGACCGTCTGGCCGGACAGATATAAGCGCATAGACCACAATCCAGGCAGGCTTCCGGATGTAGGTCTACCGCCTCTTTAAACATGCCGTATTCCGCATACCGACCCAGCAGATGAACCTGCAGGTGAAGCGGACAGATACGGCTGCATTTTCCGCAATTCTGGCAGGTGAGGTTTGTCTCGGCCGATACGTCGGTTTTTGTTTTTAAGTATAAACCATGTGAGGTTTTGGTCAGAGGAGTCAGATCTGTATATTGTGTGATACCCTGCATCGGTCCTCCAACTATGATTTCGGGAAAAGACCGGTCTGTAATATTCGCTGCTTTTAACAGCTGTCTGATAGTTGTTCCCAACGGGAATTTAAATGTCCGGTATTCACCATTACCAGAATCTGAAAGGGTGAGGAATTTGCTGATAAAAGGGCGGTGACCGTCCAGAGCATCCACCAGATTCAGCAGATATTCCACCGAAATAACCGCGATCCCATGTGTTCTGTAAGCAGAACTGGTCGGTATATTTACCCCGGTAATTTTGGAAACAACCAGCTGGGACAGCCGGTCACGATATTCTGAAGATACAGTTTTTACAGATGTATATGCGCTGTAATTTAAAGTACCCCAATCGGCCAGATATTGTGAAATAACCAGGGTCATTTCCGCCTGAGGTGCCAGGTTTTTAAGATAGGAAATCCCGCGGATAATTTTGTCTGTAAAGTTCCTTAGAATAAGATCACCGATTGCGATAGTAGGCTCTTCATCAAATGCTTTAATGACTATCTTTTCAATGGATGGAAATGTTTTTTCATCTTCCTTCTGCAATCTTCCCGGGCGGTTCCAGGGTGAAATAACGCCCAGAATCTTAAGTTTTTCAATGGTTGAAGCTTTTTCAAAAGAGGTATCTGCCTGTTCGAACACCTGATCGGTATTCAGTGCAGGCTGATCATTTTTCTGAATCAGAATTGCCGGAACATGAAAAATATTGGCAGTCCAGATCGCCAGTATATCACGAACGATACCTGATATTGAAGCATGTATACAATGGCCCAGCGGAGATTTCCCAATAATCTGGTTTTTATAGACCTGGTCACCGATCTTCACCGTCGGCTTGTAAAGAATACGTCCCGGGTATTCCAGTGGAATTACCACATAATCGGGATCATCCAGAAGTTCAATCGTATCGTTAGCAGATGGCCGGTGTTTTAATCGGTTTTTATGGTTCATTAATTCAGAAATATTCACCATAAATTATTTTCACTCTCTTATTTTAAATGACACATGTTACATTGAATTTCGTTCTTCACAACAAAGCGGTCCTCAGCTTCTTTCCGGTGGCAGCGGTTACACTGTTGGTGATAAGCCTCATCCGTCCCTCGGGCATTATGACAACCTTCACAGCTGGCTTCGTGAATATCAACCAGATCATCATGACTGAAGGATTCCGGATTATAGGAATCGTCATGACAGTTATCGCAGCTGATGATCAGTTGTCCGGATGTGTTACCTTTCTGGTGGCAGGACCTGCAGTTCTGCGGAGACCTTGAATCACTTACTGCATGGCAGGTAACACAGCTGTGTCCGGGTATTTCTATCAGGTCTGCATGCTCAAAATATTCCGGACTCATTTCCGGATCGTGACACATGGAACATTCATTTTTTTCGGAGCTCAACAGCAGGGGGTGGTGGCAGACGGCACACTCTTCTGCTTGTTCTGTATGGAATTGATGATCGAACAGAACTGCTCCGGCACTGTTCTGAAAATAGTAGCGGTCGGTGTTTTTCTTATGTTCGGGAAGCAAATATCCGGCTGTACCCAGGAGAATGGCCATGCCGGCCAGCAGGATCAATAAAACCGTGATTTTACCATTCATCGCTTTCATCCAGAATTATTTTATCCTGATCTTCACTGGCAATGGTATGCCAGGGACAACCAATCCGCATACAGATGAGAAAAGGAACTTTTACATTGGAGACGCCTACCAGAAAACCGGCCACGCTGGAGTCCCCAAGACCGCATTTCCTGCCCTTTAATTTCAGAGATTTGTGACAATAGGGGCAGCGCAAATCGCGAACCTCCTCACCTTCAGGCAAAGCGATGTCTGTCTTCCTTTCGTACACGTTTAGATAGGGGCTGAGTTCGACGATACCTGTTTCTCCGGCGGGATTTATGACCTCGAGTTTCAGGACATTGCCTTCCGTTAGCTCCTTCTGGCAATGCGGACAGTAAGAATGCAGATACGCACCGCTGGTAATTCTGGTACGGACGTTAAATTTGTGCTTTTGACAGAATAGCTGGAACCAATCAGCTGATTCATTTTGTGTTTGATTCATTCGCTAATCCTCTTTTTAAGGTAATGCCCATTATATTTTTGTATTTCAGTTAACCTAACCCTTTTATTTCAAAAAAGAGAATTCCATTATTGCATAAACAGGCTATATTTAATCAAATATGCTGCCGGACTTTAAATTACCCATAAATTATTAAAATAATTGAAATTATAATATCATAAATTTTAACCCGCTATTGCGTTTCTGCAATTAGTATTGCAATGCATCACATGAAACAGAATACAAAATTCACAATTTAGAATATTCGTCATATACTTTCTTTTAAGGCAGTGTATGAATTCCTCCGAAAATTTTGCAGAGCTGTTTTAACCGTTTCATCAGCAATACAGATTATTTTAATACCAGCAGCTTTGCATATATTTATTGAATTTTTAGAACAACTCCCTGTGATAATCAGTGATATCCCGAGACGGATAAGCAGTTGTGCACAGAAAATATCGGCACCGTTTGATTGCAGATAATACGGATTTCCGGCAACCTGAAATATGTCAGAGACGTGATTCTCGAAAATCAGGAAATGACTGCATCTTTCCAGTACAGGTGAAATTTTGGCATCGATATGGGAATCCAGAGCAGTTACAGCTATTTTCATGTTTTTCTCACGGGACTTCTGAGAAAAATCAATCAAAATCTGCGCCAACTGTATAAAATGCGGAAAAAAGCCGTTTTACCGACGAATCTATGTCGGATTAATAAAAGTCGACATTGCATTTGTGAAAAAATATTTAAATACCAATTGCAGAAATGCAATACTCTGGAATAATATTTTGTTGTGA